>JAUPKV010000359.1 GCA_030837265.1 Methanobacteriota archaeon | reverse complement strand
TGAATCAGTTGTGAATTCAGTGCAGAGGGACAGCAAGAAAACTGCAGATGCTATCAATATGGCCAATAATGAGATAATTGACGGTGTAAATAGTGTCAATAAGACACTCGATGCTCTCAACACAATTATCAAAAACGCCACACAGGTAACAACAGATATTGGTGACATCACAAAAGCAATCGAGGGTCAGGTAAATATTTCAATGAAAGTTGTAAAAGCCTCCGAAGAAGGTAATGTAATGACTCAGGAAGTACAAAAAGAAGCTGAAGGTCTGGCGGCAACTGCACAGGAAACAAGTGCGTCGGTTCAGGAGATTGGGGCTGCGATTCATGAAGTGACTGCACTCTCCGGTAAACTGAAAGCCGAAATGGAAGCATATATTGTGTAATACCCTTTACTTGCCGGTAAAATTTGTTCTTTAAAAATTAGTTAAATAATTGGACCAAAAATTACATACCTTATCAAAATGAAGATTAAACTATGAAACAATCAATAGGAGCAAAGACAATCGCGTTCCCGACCCCTACCTGGGTAGTCGGCACCTATGATATGAACGGAAAACCAAATGCTATGACTGCAGCCTGGGCAGGAATCTGCTGTTCGAACCCTCCATGTATCAGCGTGTCGCTGAGAAAGGCGACCTACAGTTATGCCGGCATTGTGGAAAATAAGGCATTTACCGTGAGTATTCCTTCTGAGAATTATGTAAAAGAAGCCGATTATTTCGGCATAGCAAGCGGAAGGGATGAGGATAAATTCAGGTCAACCTGCTTGACTCCGGTAAGAAGCGATCTGGTATCTGCTCCATATATAGGAGAGTTTCCGGTTATCATCGAATGCAAACTCCTCCATACCCTTGAGATAGGACTTCATACCCTGTTCGTAGGCGAAATTCTTGATGTCAAGGCAGATGAATCTGTACTGGACGAAAAAGGAAATCCTGACATTGAGAAAGTCAGACCTGTTATATACGGAACAGGAAACAGAAGCTACTATGGCATCGGATGTGAGCTTGGAAAAGCTTTTTCAATAGGAAAAGAATGCTGAACAGATAACAAAAATAGTTACAGCTTAATATAAGGAATTAAACTTAACCAAAATAATTTCAGGAGCAGACATAGGATCCTGAGGATTTATTTGGGGAAAAGTGGGTTGAACCGGGAAGCTGTATTGTTTTATTGTGCAGTAGTTCACCGAAACATTTAATATATAAAAGATGCATGAGGACAGTACACAATCACTTTTTTACATCCGAATGCGACTGTGGTTTAGTGGCTATGACCTGAGCTTCCCAAGCTTAGAACCCGGGTTCGAATCCCGGCAGTCGCATTCAATTTTTTTAAAGGTAATGGATCTTAATTTTATTTTTTTAGTTTGATGCCAGTCCTTTTTCGTAACTTTCAGATACTTTTCTACACTCATGTTTGTTCTTTCACATTCTTTCTACAGAAATATACTTTGCAAAACTTAAGCGCAGGAAAAGTCATTCTGAGTTTTTTTCCTATAACCCATTCCCTGATATATTGCTATAATGTCCCCGTTATCATCAGTTATATCCACATTGTATGTGGCAATTTTGGGGCCTATCGATGTTTCTTTAGCTTCAGCTATCAGAGTACCTTTTGTTGCAGCTTTTACGAAAGACATGTTTGCATTGATAACAACTGCAGTACTTCCATGTGCATTTATCGCGGCAGCAAAAGCAATATCTGCCAGAGTAAATAATGCACCCCCCTGAACGGTCTTCAGAGCATTAAGGTGTCTTTCTTCTACATCCAGTTTGGCTTTTGCATACCCTGGAGAGACTTCAAGCAATTCTATTCCTACATTTGCAACGAAATTGTCTTTCTTAAAAAAACTTTTAATATCTTCCATTTTGTAACTCCGCTCATTGTTGTAATGATGGTTCATTTACCATTTTTTTTAATTAAACTTATTCCTCTTTAATTAGGAACCCATTCGAAAAAGTCCGAAAAATCTTCCGATTGAAAACGGGAGAACATTTAAATTTCCGTTACTTTTAATATAGTTTATATATATCTACTTTATAAACTAATAATATGGAGGAGAGTAAGATAAAGAACACAATAACAAGAAGTTTCGAACTCCAGGATTACAAAATAGACGGGACTGAGCTTTCCGGTTTCTGGGCTGATTTACAGAGCAAGGAAGAACTGATAATTGAAGTAAACTACAGCCCCAAAGATAAAAAGGTCTTCAGCTCCGAGGAAGTAGAATCCATTGTCGGGCAAGCATCCAGGAAGTGTGACAACTTTGAGGCTCAACTTCCCGAAAACATTAGATGTGAGGCAACTTTAAAAAACTTCAAAGAGAAAGTCTGCAAAACCGGTCATCCGGAGTTTAAGCTGGAGCCAGATGAATTGGAAAACACAAAACTGGGAGAACTTCAAGTTGTTTACCGCTTCTATGTCGAGTATTATATTTAATCAAAGAAATTTGACTTATTTTTCGTATCAAATTTTAAATTGTGTTATATCCTGTGAAATTTCTGATAAATTCTTAAACATAATCAGACTATGAGTAAAATCTAAGTCATTTGGTGATAAAAATGTCCGGATATTACAACCTTGCTTCATGGAACGTAAACGGTCTTCGAGCTGTAATCAAAAAAGGTTTCCTTGACCTTTTGATGGAGCAGAGGTTTGATACGGTCTGCGTTCAGGAGACTAAAGCTTCTCTGGATAAGCTTCCGAGAGAAGTCAAAAATATTCCTGGATATCACAGTTATTTCGTTTCGGCAGAAAAGAACGGCTACAGTGGTGTAGGAGTATTTTCAAAGAAAAAACCCTTGAATATTGAAACAGGTATGGGAATAAAGGAATTTGACAGGGAAGGTCGCTTCCTCAGAATCGACTACGACGATTTCATTCTAATGAATATCTACTTCCCTAACGGAAAAGCCTCTCCGGAACGCCTGGACTACAAAATGGCTTTTTACGACGCCTTTTTAGATTATTCAAACAACCTCATAGCTGAAGGCAAGAAACTGGTAATCTGCGGGGATGTAAATACAGCCCACAAAGAAATCGACCTTGCCCGCCCCAAAGAAAACGAGACCATTTCCGGCTTTCTCCCGGAAGAGCGAGCCTGGATGGACAAATTCTTCGCTTCCGGATATATTGACACCTTCCGAATGTTTAATCCCGACAGCGGACACTATTCCTGGTGGTCGGTGCGAACCCGAGCCCGTGAAAGAAATGTAGGTTGGCGTCTTGATTACTTTTTCGTTAGCGAAAACCTAAGGGAAAATGTAAAATCTGCCACAATTTACAGTGAAATCGCAGGGTCAGATCACTGCCCGGTTGGTTTGGAAATTGAATTTTCTTCTTGAGGTTTTGCAAGTGAAATATTTGATGATCAACGGAAAAAGAGAAGAAATCCCTCCTTTTCCGCATCATAAGGCTTATATCTACAGGAGTAAGCAATTCTTTTTTGCTAAAGGAATGTCAACTCGTTTAACAATGGGCAATTTCGTTACTTTGAAAGAGCTGTACACTGGATTTAAAAATAAATGTTCCATTCCAAGGGTTCTTCTGGTAGATCCGACCAGTAATTGTAATTTGAAGTGTAAAGGGTGCTGGTCTCAGGATTATGAGAGCGGCCATAATATTTCATATGAAAAACTTGATGATATATTGAATCAGGCTGAAGAACTGGGAATCATGGATTGTTTGATGACCGGTGGCGAACCTTTACTCCGGAAAGACGATATTCTGAAACTTTGTAAAAAGCATGACAAAATGACATTCGGGGCATTTACCAATGCCACTTTGAT
>JAUPKV010000358.1 GCA_030837265.1 Methanobacteriota archaeon | reverse complement strand
TTTTATATGCTTTTTCCGCAGCGGATAAAAAATCAAATGCAGTTGGCAATATAGAATGGGAAATAATCTGACCGTCAATTACAAGAACAGCTTTTGTGGTGGCGGACCCCGAATCTATTCCAATTGAGATCATGAAAGCATCTCCAGAAAAGCGTCCACACGAAGTCCTATCTGCTCCATGTCCGAGTCGCCGTAGTCGGTTTCTATTGCGAGCATAGGGATCCCTTCCTTCTTCAGCGCCTGCTGTACCTTATACTTCTCGATATTGTAACCGTGGCAGAACTGCAAAGTATAATACACTACTCCATCGATGTTGAACTCCCTTGCAAGCTCCAGAATGTTTTCTATGCGCCTGTCATTCGGACTCATGCAGGAGCAGGGTATTTTGATGTAGCGTTCGGCCAGAGCCAGCATCGGATCCTTTTCTTCATCTACAAAGTCCCAAAAAGATCTGGTACCGGTACAGCTTTCCTCTGCAACAATAATGCCGCCTTTGCTTTCTATTATATCAGGCACTTTGGTGTTGCCGCCGGCCATAGGGCAGCCCGAGACCATGATCCTGGGCATGCGCTCTCTATTCACCAGTTTATTATCTTCTTTTTCCTGTTCCACTTCCCGGATGAGCATTTTAAGGGCTTTCTTTAATTCAGCCGGAGATAAGAAATACTGTTTTTGCAGGATTTTCAACATAGAAAGACCGCTGATAGCCGGAGGGTCTTTTTTCCGAAATTCGTAGAGCCTGGAAAAGAGCTTTCGTGTTTCATTTGAGGACTTAACTTCTCGATTTAACTGTTCATCTGTGATCCTAATGCCTGTAAGCTGCTCCATGGCACCCTTGAACTTTTTAAGTTCTGCCAGAAAATAGTTCAAGGCCTCCGGACTGTCAGGCTTCTGCGGGAGATCAATCACATAGGTAGGGATATAATCTACCAGTAATTCATACATTTTTTTCTTACTATCGCAGGTGTTTTCGGCAACAACCAAATCCACCAGGTTAAAATGGGGGCAGGATTTGATACCCAAACAGCCTTTATTTACTATCGAGCCAAAAGAAGATTTAACAAGCGGGCATAGATTCCTGGGCAAATACTCCTCGGCAACCGATATTGTTTCATTCTTGCCTCCGCAGAGTATTATACGGTCGGCACCTGCCGCGAAAATTATCTCGTCTGGTACAAAAAGGCAAAAAGTCCCGACTATCTTCGTTCCCGCTTCCCGTTCCTCAACTATCCGGGAAATCCGCTTATTATACGAATTTTGAATGAAATCAAGGCTTTCAAATGACTGCATAAAATGACCAGAGGACTAATAGTAATAATACTAATTAATACTAATATTAATATTGGAAAAACGGTGCTGCATTTTTTATATCAATTATTGTATCTCTACAGTATCTTATCTCTGTCGAAATAGGGACTATCAAAATTAAAAATATAAAATTAAAAATATAAAATAATTTTAATGTAATCTAAAAAGAAGATGTTACATACTCAAAATCAACACACTTCACTGCAGACTATACATATCGTCGTACTGAGTCTCCAGTAAAGAAAGTGTATTTTTATGCATATTATCCTTAGATTCTGAGAGGCATTTTATTGTACAGTAAACCGCTTTTTCTTCCGCGGTGTTCAGGACGATAAATTCGTTTTTACAAATTGGGCAAATTTTTTTAATATATTCCATTAAATATCACTTTCCCTTTTATGATCTAGATATTTGGTTTAACTATAAATTCACAAAATAATATTTGTTTTACTGTTAATCTGGGGGTACAGTCATAAGGTTTAATCAATTTTTATGTAATAGGATTTACAGAATGAATAGCCAATATATAGATACATGTGTAATTTAACTGCTTATTTTAGTTACTGATCTAAATTAAGTCCAAAATACAGAAGACTTATATGAAATTATGGAGTTTTAAAGTTTGATCAAAACGTTTTGGAAAGAAGTTATGTAAAATCCTTATTACTATGCAGGAACGAAAATTGACATAAAATGAGTAGACGGTGAATTCTCGATTTAAACTAATATTAAGAGTACAATACTCACGGTCATAGGTAAAATCTGAACATAACAAAAAAATCATATGAATATTTTATAACCCAGTTTCCGCAGTAAAATTTCTACTTTTATATTTTTGATTTAATTGACGATCGTCTAACAAGTTCATTGGTTGTTGAAAATTCACCATATTTTGAAAAGGGTCGGACTGTATAATTAAATGGAGAAAATAGAGGAAAAATCTTTATTGCTTCTAATAAATAGATATGATGATGAAAAAAGAAACAGAAAGTTTAAAATACTTTAAAAATTTACATGCGCGCCTGAGTAAATGAAAGATGTAACCGTTTTTTACCTCCAGGCCGGGTGACCTGAGTGGGATAATGAGATGATCGAATGACCGAAAAAAAAGTATTATCACTCAAGAATGAAATCCTGAATAGATCTGAAACAAAATTCGATAAGTTTCTTACTGTCATTCTTGTCATCTCAGCCCTCTTGTCTCTCGTAACCCTTATTTATATAATTGCAACCCCAAAAGAAGGAGAACACTACACCGAATTCTATATTCTCGGGCCTGGTGGAAAAGCCGATAACTATTCCTCAAAATACATTCTCGGACAGACCGGTAATGTAATAATAGGAATCGTAAACCACGAATACAGACCTGTAAATTATACAATGGAAATAAGGCTCGAAAATACGTCTCTTTCTCTTCCGGAAAATCAGAAACATATAAGTCTTGGCCATAACGAAACATGGGAAGAGCCAGTTGCATATACCCCTCCTTTCAACAGCATCAGAAGCCACAGATATTAATAAGACCTAAAAACCACGCCATCTAAATAAAAGGATCGAAATTAATTTTTCGGCTGCCATGAACGATTGCTCTGATGTGATGACTCGATAGATTTTCTGATGCAACAATTTTTTCTTCTTTTTTTCCACATATGAATAGATTTTTATAGTAGTTTGAAGAGGATATGTTTTATTTACTCAGTGATATATCATTATTGTATGATAATTTAATTTTATAACAGCATTTAACCATTTTATAGGGTATAATTATGTTAATAGGCTGCATTTCATCGAATATTGTAATACCTTCAGCTTCTTCGAGTACCGTATACTCGAGTACAATTACAATTCTTACAATACCAGGCTTACCTAAATTCAGCTTCGCAATGATCTTCACACTTTTAATTATTCTTTCTTTAAAATATGTTCTCTCATCCTCTCAAATTTGGAATAAATATCTTAATAACTCGCTTAATCTGGCACTTGTACCCTTTGTATTTACTTTTTTAATGATTGTTTTATACAATGTATTGGTTATTATCGGGTTTTAACATGCAAAGTTCATCTTTCGTTCTCAGTTTAAATTTGGGAACCAAGGTACCAAATCAGAACCATATTCAACCGATCATATGAGGGAGTATCCCGAAGAGGAAAACATTTATAAAACCATGCATGACTACAATAAATGGCAGACTTTTTGTTATATAGAAGGTAAGGCCCATATAAAGTCCGACTAAGCCAGTATAAATAATTTCGTAATAAGTACCATATCCCGAGTGCATGAGACAAAACAGGATACTTGTAATTAACAGAGCTTCGGGAAAACTTAGAATCTTTTCGAGCCTGGTCTGAATAATTGACCTAAAAATAAGTTCTTCAATCAAACCTGCAAAAAAGACCATGACAATAGTGAGCTTAAGAATATTTATGAAAGTAAGATCAGGAATCAGGTACCTTGGTTGAATAATCAGGTACTCTCCAAGTCCCAGAAGAAAACTCAGGGGAACAGCTAGAACAATATAAATAAGCAAATTCTTTGTAGTAATACCAATCTCTTCGAAGGAGTTCCGCTGGTGTATTATTATAGCGAATACCGGAATTGCCAAGGGGATATAATATAAAACGAGATTATAGATTGTGATCTCGAAAAAAATAGGCATTGAAAGGTTTACTAATCGCATGACTGG
>JAUPKV010000357.1 GCA_030837265.1 Methanobacteriota archaeon | reverse complement strand
TTTTAAAAATTTATCGTAAGTTATGCCCTCTCGAGGTTTAAGTCCGATAATACGATACATTTCATTAGACCAGTATAATTTTCCATTTACAAGGTCATTATCCCAGTTTCCAACATGAGCTATTCTTTGAGCTTCAGCAAGACTTCCTTCGCTTTCTTTCAACGATTTATAAGCTGTCTCAAGTTGGTTTGTTCGCTCTTCAACTAATTTTTCTAAACTGTCATGTGCTTTTTTCAGAGCTTCTTCTGCTTTCTTACTTTTAGTAATGTCACGTGCAGCAGCAAAAACACCAATAACCTCACCGCTCTCATCTCTATATACAGACGCATTGTACAAGACAGGGATTGTGTGTCCATCCTTATGTCGAATCTCTAGAGGATAATCCAAAACTTTGCCATATGTGAATACCTGCTGATAGCCTGCATGGGCTTTATCAGGCTCAGTAAAGTAATCTGAAAAATCAGACCCAATCAAATCATTTCTGGAATATCCAGTAACTTGTTCTGTAGCTTCGTTCACATCCGTGATCTTACCGTTACGCCCAATTGTTACTAAAGGATCTAAGCTGGTTTCAATAAGGCTACGATTATAAATATTTGATAATCTAAGAGCATCTTCCGTTTTTTTGCGTTCGGTGATGTCAGTGAACATGCCCAATGAACCCGCAAATTTGCCATCCTTATCAAAAAGCGATTTCGCACTCACAAGTAACCATATATAAGAGCCTTCTTTGCGCATTAATTTCAGCTCATAAACTTCATCGATGCCCAGCTTTCTGTTTGCGAGTTTAACTTGGAAAAAGTTTTTGTATATTTCATCAGCATAGTTCCATATGAATTTACCAATCATTTCTTCTCGATTATATCCCAACATCTCAGCCATTTTTTCATTAACGTAGGTGGTCTCGGATGCTGTATTGAATATCCACACACCTTCATTAGTTGTCTCTACAATTTTGCGGTATTTTTCCTCACTCTCTTGAAGTTTTTCTTCTAGCTCTTTCTTGTCACTTATATCGAATCCGGAAATGCTTACACATTCTTGTTCGGGTATGGGAGAAAAAACAACTAAGAGCACTCTATCTCCAGCTTCAACTTCCATTTTTTCAGGACTATTCAGAGAAATTACCCTCTGTACAATCTCTGTGATACTAGGAGGCAATTTGTCTCCAATTTTCGTGCACAAAACCTGCAATAATTCCTTACCTGATTCATTTGCGTAAAGAACAGTACCATCCTTAGATACACCAATTACAGGATTTCGGTTTATAGCTGAATATTGCTCTATTGTTGTCTTCATCATATTCCTTCAGGGTTTTTTGAAGGCAATGCCTCATTTTCACTTATGTAAGATCACTTACAGAAAAACGTGCCACTTTTTTATTTGTACAAATATATAATTCTAATTAAATTTAAGTGTTTCTTGATTGTGATAATAATCGCTAAGTTAGTAAGATAAAAAACACTTAATTCATTAAATATTATTTTGAGTTGAAGAATAAATACATTGGCATTTGATTCCGAATTTTCGATATTATTAACAATAACGATATTATTGATAATCTAGCTTTAAAAAATATCAGTTAATTTGTATTTTAATAAAAATATATTTACATATAACTAATCTTTAATTCTTGAATGTACAATATGAAAAGTGATAATATATTCTGAGTTCTGGATTAATGATAAAAAAGATTGTTCAACGGTTATTTTCCATTGTCCGACACTAAACAGTAGTTTTTATTACAAAGATTGTGCGAGTGCTTGGACGCGTTAGGTCTATGTTTACTATGGTGAACATCTAATTATGGTGAACATATAATGAGCCTTGTTTAATCATGTAAATACAATTTAGGAATGGTTAAAAAATAACTTCAAGTTTTCCTTTGGGAATGACTTTAAATTCCGTTTCCAAAAGCATCATCCAAAAGTATCAAAGACAACCTCAGTACACAAATACCTGAAATTATATTTTTGTCATTCCTTAACATGATATCAAAAAGTTCTACCAACAGAAGTTTTCTCCATATCATATGGTCTATGTCCTAAATTCATTTCAAAACGGTAGGCTGCTCGTTTAACTCAGTTGGGTAATTCATCATATTCGATCTATTTAGCCATATATTTTCATTAAAAACTAAACTTAATAAGTTTTTACCGTTATAGTTAATTCTAATTATTAATAAGTTAATAAAAACAAGGATTTTTTGATTTGTCTATAATTTATTGTTGACCTTATCCCAATACATATTTTGCATACGGCAGCCGCCTTATCCCTAAATGGCTGACGGCAAACACCAGCGGAATGCCTATGACCCCAACAATAATGAATTTGATTAGCGGATCTATCGGAATCTCGATCAGCAGATACTGCAAGAAGAGAATGAAAGGGATGTGTATCAGGTAGACCGTGAATGAATTGTCAGCCATTGCCTTTGCGATTCGGCCCTGTGAATCGAACCTGTTCTTAAAGAGCGCAAGTAAGGCGATGCACATGCTCACACACAAGAAAGCATCCCAGATCGATCCAATAAGGGATGCAAATGTCAATCCTCCGGAAAATAAAGTGACATTAGTCATGACAATGGCGACAGGTAACAATATTATCATTAAAATTGAGATATTTGACCACAGCTTTGCGGTGGCTTCAGGAATTGCATCGATCCATCCTTCCCTGTAGGCTACTATACCGGCGGCAAAAAGCATTACGTATTGGGTAAGGTGGAAAGGCTCGAACAGATGAAGGGGCACCCAATAGTTCAATGGCGCCCAGATCCTCACGACAAAAGAGATGAGCGCCATAGCCGTGGCGAAGGCTAGGATAGTTGTATTTTCTGGGAAGGCTCGCTTCGGCTTTGCTGAGGGTCTTTTCGCAAGCCAATAGGCTATGTAGACCCCCGAGAATATCAGAAGCATTGCCAGGAACCACAGGTGGCCGAGTTCCAGATTGTATTGGGGGCTGAAGATATTGAGGTAATTCAGATAAAAGTTGATGAACGGCTGGCCATGATTTGACAGCAGGTAGCCAATAGCAGGAAAGACCCCAAACATGAATATCGGTATCGGTACGCCCAGCTTCACCAGCCTGTCTTTAATGAACTTAGGGGGACTTTTTCGGTCCAGGGAGCCCGGCATAAAATAAGCGGAGATCATGAAAAAGAGACCCATGAAGAAAGACATGTTCAAGGCCATGAAGAGGCCGAGGACGATGAAGTCTATGGTAGTTTGGTTGGGGTCCGAGGCTATCCACCAGCCACCTCCCGGACCGTAAGGCTGGGCTGAGTGCTGGAGCACGACAAGGACTGCAAGAAGCACTTTAAGATTATCTAAAAAATATATCCTGGATGCCGGGGCAGTCTTCAATATGATCTTGGTTTCGGCACCTGAACTCGTAACCTTCGCTTTGGATGGCCAATCCATGATATTTGCACACTTTTATAGAATATTTAACTTTTGGTTTTGGCGACACTTTCTTGATTCGCTAACCTTCATGTCCACAGACCTCCTGCAGTAACACTGGTAGTTGTGTTGCAAATCTTCTATAAATTCTCTTCTTAGTTAATTCTTAGCGTACACCCACGTTAAAATCGGGACGGTACCCTTACTACAATGTTTTAAGGATAAACCTTGTAGTAAAATCCTAACGTTTTAAGTGAAAACGTAGCTATTTTTTATTGTCCTGCCCGACTTTTCTGGGTGCATCAGCGCAATATTTATTGCGAATAAAATTGAGATTAACTCTTTAAGAAAAGAATGAGAGAATATTGATGAAGCAACTAAGTTTATTTTCCATATTTACTTTTTTCCTGCTTCTTTTAGCTCCAAACCTCGCAGTTGCCATGCTGTCTACTGAGTCTACTGAAATACCATATCAGATAAACAACTCTGACCGCATAGTAATCGGTACAGTAAGTAAGATTGATGTCTGTGACTACTATACGAATAATACAATTACGGTTAAAGAGTGGCTCTTAAATCCTTTACCAAAAAAGACCATAATAGTAAGGACTAATATAGGAACCAGAATGTGGACAGAAGATGAGGCGGAGTTTACTCAAAATGAATCCGTGCTCCTTATGTTAAATGATCAAAGACCCGATGAAGGAGTTTTTCGTATCTCTGTAGGATTTCCAGGAAAGCATCCAGAATCCGACAGAAATGTTGTAATCAATGAGCTAAAAGCTCACGGGAAATGGCAAAAAGGAAATCAGACTGTAAATATAGATAAGTCAGGGGAATCCCCCCTTCCTTATACCGAAATAAATAATTCAAATAACATACAGTCTGAATCCAATAATGGAAGTTCGAACAGAAATAACTCAACTGGGAACAAATATAGTAGAATTAATTCTATTCCAGGTATAGGACTATTTGGAAGCTTGATCTGCCTATATGGTGGATGGAAGCTCAGTAAGAGGCAAAGGTAGCACATTTTGAGTATGGCAAAACGATTTATTCTTTTTTGGCTAAAAAGTTCTGTTTACAGTAGTTCAAAATCCTAACCTTTTATCTTAAAAGGTTCGTATTCAGGTCTTGATTTACTACAATGTTTTAAGAGAAAAAAGGTTGTAGTAAAATCCTAACGTTTTATGTATAAATGTAGGGATTTCTTAGTGTGAAAAAAAGTCCAAAAAATTTAGTTTCAAGCACAGGCCTATTTTCTCAACAACTGCC
>JAUPKV010000356.1 GCA_030837265.1 Methanobacteriota archaeon | reverse complement strand
GCTCTTCCGATCTAGATAATAAACGCGGGGCTTTAAAGTGATCGAAATTGCTGAATCGATTGACCGGAAAAAATGGGAAGATTTTGTACTCAATCATCCAGAAGGAAATATCTTTCAGACCTGTGCAATAGCAGATGTATACAGGTCAACAAAAAATTATGAACCAATTTCTCTTGCTGCAATCGAGCTGGAAAGCGGAGAGATATTTGCAGTCCTGCAGGCAGCCATAATAAGAGACGCAGCCGGCCTGGTAGGCTCAATTTCTTCAAGATCAATTATCAACGGCGGCCCCCTTTTTGTTTATGGCAAAAAAGGGCTTGAAGCCCTTGAAAAGTTACTTAATTACTACGAGAAGTTTCTGAACAATAGGGCTTTCTACACGCTGGTCCGAAATCTGTGGGACACAGAAAGCTAGAAAGTTACCCTGAACTCCCTGGGATACCAGTACGAACCTCACCTGAATTATCTGATAAAACTTGACCGTCCTGCAAAAGAAATCTGGAGCGATATCCACAAACCCCGCAGGAAAGGAATAAATAGAGCTGAAAAAGTCGGAATTGAGGTTAGAAAAATCAAAACCCGAGATGAAATAAAAGATTGTTATAAAGTAATTGAAGAAACCTACAAAAATGTAAGACTCCCCCTTGCAGATATTTCTCTTCTTGAAAGTGCCTATGACAAACTTTCCTCTCCCGGACTTATAGATTTCTACCTTGCAACTCTTGAAGGCGAAGTTGTCGGCTCACGCGTAGTTCTGAAATATAAAGGCCTGGTACACGACTGGTACGCAGGCTCAAAACAGGAAATAAACTACGTAAACGAAGCCGTTGTCTGGCACATGCTATCGGAATACGCAGGCAAAGAAAAAATGTTTGATTTCGGAGGAGCAGGACATCCTGACAAGCCTTATGGGGTAAGGGAGTTTAAGAAACGGTTTGGCGGGGAGGAAGTGAATTATGGGAGATATAAAAAAATCCACAATAGGACTAGAGAAGAAGTTATGAAATCTGGATTGAAGATTTACAAAACCATTGGGAAATACGTTAACATAAAAGTCTGATTCTTAAAAACAGATGTTTCTTTAGAGAGTAATAGAGGGTGTAAACATGAGTTCAATTAAACCAGATCCAATGTTAATCCCACGTTTCAATATAGATTACGGTATGGAAGATTTTGTACACTCTCTGACTAACCTTAAAAGTAAAGCAGATACAAAAGAAATAGAAAAACTGTTTTGCGATTCGTCAATTGGATTTACCAACAGTGGAAGAACTTCGCTTTATGTGATCCTTAAAGCCCTGAACCTTCCAGCTAACTCAAACGTTGGAGTACCCCTTTATTGCTGTCCCAGTGTATTTGACGCTGTAATTCAGGCTGGCCACAAACCGCTCTTTCTTGACATAGACCCTGAAAATTACACAGTAAGCCCGAAACACCTTGAAGAGAAAATTGACGAAATGGAAGCTGTGGTCGCGATACACACTTTCGGAAGACCAGCAGACATGGACAAAATCCAAAAAACTGCAGGCGATAAACCAGTTATTGAAGATTGTGCTCATGCCCTTTTAAGCAGATATAAGGGAAAACTAGCAGGAACGATTGCAACCGCAGGTTTCTTCAGTTTCCGAACTGGCAAGTATATTTCAGCAGGAGAAGGAGGAATGGTAACTACCAAAGATCTGGAGCTTGCAGAAAATGTGAAAAAAGAAATACAAAAACTGCCAGAACCTTCCGGCACTGATGAAATTAAACACACAATAAAAACCTGTGCACGCTCTACATTATATCACAGACCTTGGTTCGGGCTGGTATCCTTGCCCCTCGGGAGCAGAATTGAAGACAAAGTTGACCTGATGAACAAGTATTCCTTTAAAACTGCAAAAATTCGGAACAACGATCTACGGGTCGTTACAAAAAAGCTTCAAAACTTTCAGAAAAATGTAGAACAACAGAGAAAAAATTCTCAATATTTCATTGAAAACCTAAAAGCTACTGACCTAAAGTTACCTCTTGAGACTAAAAATACCTATTGCAACTATTATCTCTTTCCGGTACAGGTTAATAAGGAATCCGAAAGGGACAGGATTTGCGAGTCTTTGAGGACAAAAGGAATAGATACGACCAAACTATTCAGCAAGACTCCAGAGATAGCAAGATTAAACTACGGATATAAAGGGAACTGCCCCGATACCGAAAAGATTGCGAACAGGATACTAACGATTCCCAATCATTACACTTTGACGGAAAACGAGCTTAAAAAAGTGCCAGGTGCTATGATATCATGTCTTTTGGCAGAAAGCTAACAAAGAAGATGTGCAAAGTATTTGCGCCAGTAGTTCCGGGTAATGACCTCCGAATTATGCTACTGAGAGCCTGTAGTTATTCCATTGGAAAGAAAGTGTACATAGGGGAAAGAGTAATAGTAATCGATAAATTATCCGATAAAAACAACCTTATAATTGGTGATAGGGTTTCTATTGCACCCGGATCAATATTTGTAACTTCTTCTGACCCGAATTTTTCAAGAATTGGCCCCTATGTTAAAACAGTAAATGGTAAAATTGTAATAGAAGATGATGCATGGATTGGAGCAGGGGCAATAATATTACCCGATACAAAAGTTGGAACAGGGGCTGTAGTCGGTGCGGGCGCGGTAGTAACGAAAATGTCCAACCTTACACAATAGTAGCAGGTGTCCCTGCAAGAAAAACCGGAGAGGTAAGGGTAAAATGAGGATTATACTGGATATAGGCCATCCAAAAGATGTAAACATTTTTCAAAATGTAATCTCAGAACTCCAAAAGAGGGGGCACGAAATCAAAATAGTGACAAGAGCCAAAGAGAACACTCAAAGAATAGTAAAAGAACTAGGATTAAGTTGTGAATTCGGCCCTTATTATAAAAGCATGACTGGTAAAGCTTTTGGAGTAATTAGAAATGATATCTGGCTTTACAATATATCAAAAAGATTCAAACCAGATATATTCATCAGTCCAGGATCTCCTTACTCCGCACAGGTAAGTAAGCTACTTGGAAAACTGCACTTAGCCTTTATAGACACCGAAATTGCAGGGCCTGCAATAAAATTAATGCTCCCGTTCACAGACAAAGTGTACACATCTTCAAGTTTCTACATCGATCTTGGATCAAAACAAGAGCGCTTTAATGGTTATTATGAACTAGCATATTT
>JAUPKV010000038.1 GCA_030837265.1 Methanobacteriota archaeon | reverse complement strand
GATTATTATAATGGAAATTACCATTTCTAAGCTGAATTTTCCATAATTGCCTATGTGTTTGTTTTCTCAATTGTTACATAGGTTATAGGAATACGCTTGTTTCCTTCGATAAACCCACACCATTAAATGCAAAAATTCTATGATAAACACATAGGCACTTTTCTCGGGGTCTGTAGATATCGATTTACTTTTGAGAAAAGCTGATACACTACTGGAAAATGATCTAAAATCAATTAAAAATAGCTACGTTTTTTCAAGAAATGTAGCTATTTTTAGTCTTAGACTGTATAGGTTTTGCGTATAATGATTTCTGACTAAATATGACTTTACAGAACCTTTGCAATACAGCCTTTTATAATAACTCCACAATGCATTAAATTATTACTTTTTTATTATTATTTTAATATCTCCATATAGATATCCCAGTTTCCGTTACGGTTATCCATCCACACTATCTTGTTACCATAAATTTCAGGATAGATTGAAGCTGATGAATTGAAGGTGATCCTCTTTTCTTTTTTAATGGAAATGTCGTATGCGTAGACATCAAAGTTCCCATTACGGTTATCCATCCACACTAGCTTATTTCCATAGATGTCAGGATATGACTGCTCTGATTCATTAGTTGTGATCCTGGTTTCCTTTTTAGTGGAAATGTCGTACATGTAGATGTCATAATTTCTATTGCGATCATCCATCCAAACTATCTTGTTGTAGTAGATTGACGGAACGTAATGATATGATTCATCTGGAGTTATCCTCTTTTCTTTTTTAGTGGAAATGTCGTACATGTAAATATCGGTTTTATAATCTGCATTTTGATTTCGGTCATCATCCCACACTATCCTATTCTCGTAGATAGCAGGCCCTTGATGGGATGATCCATCTGTGGTTACCCTGGTTTCCTTTTTAGTGAAAATATCGTACATGTAGACATCCCAGTTTCCATTACGGTAATCCATCCACACCAGCTTATTTTCAAATATGTCAGGAAATGACTGATCAGATTCATTAGTTGTGATCCGGGTTTCTTTTTTAGTGGAAATATCGTACATGTAGACATCCCAATTTCCATTACGTTTATCCATCCACACTATCCGATTTCCATAGATATTAGGAAATGACTGCTCTGATTCACCAGTTGTGATTCTGGTTTCCTTTTTAGTAGAAATATCATACATGTATATGTCATAATTTCCATTACGGTTATCCATCCACACTACTCTATTTCCATAGATGGCCGGATAAGATTGCTCAGATCCATTGGTGGTTATCTGAGTTTCAATACCTATATTCTTTGAGGTCACATCATGAGAATTATCTGCATTGGACGCCGATGCTGCAGATGAAAATACAAATAAAAAGAAAACAATAGCTACCGAAGCTAAAGCTGCGGAATGTAACTTTTTATTATCTTTCATATTTTTTCTCCTTTGTCTTATCGTGTAATAATTTCGTCTTAGAATTTTTACCGTTTTTCAAATACGAATTTTCATGATATTTATGAAAAATGAAGAGGAAACAGAGTCAAACATATTGTGAACGTACAGAACTTTAGCTACACTATTTTTCTGTTTGTTCTTTATTCATTGCCTTATCTGATGATGATCCTCACTGGAAAAGTCATCTTTTTTCCTTGTTCTATATTTTGTTCTATATGTATGGATCCACCATCTAGAGCCAGATTATCACCAAAGTTAGAACAATTAAACAGAATATATTTGTTGTTACCACAATGTCTAACAATTAGATGATACCACAACATCCATGCAAACAGCTGCAACTTTCAAAATCTTAACAAAAACTGAAATTATGCATAGATTTTTGGCAGTGTACTAGTTTTTATGTAACTTTACCGGATACTTGAATATGCAAACGTTTTGCTATAAAACATTCGGAGTTTAGGCAAAAAACCACTTATCTTTTATCACAATTTTAAATATTCTTTAATAAACACGAACTCTTAATATTTTGTTCGTATCCTAGATTCCCGTTGACCAATAATGAGCTGAGCCCGCTAATACTTGATTTTTTTTGAAAGCACCGTATATGATGGATTTCAGGAATGGTGGAGATCAGGATTATTTGAGAAAATGTAGAAAACTGGTCTAATGGAGTATGATAATAAAAGAGGTACCAGGTTATAGGGCAAGAAGATGGGTCATGGAAAGGACACATTCTTGGTTGAATAGATTCAGAAGGCTGCTTCTTAGATGGAAAAAAATGTTGAGAATTACCTCGCTATGCTACATTTAGCATGCGCAGGGACAACATTTAGAGTAGCAGGACTTTCTGGATAGGCTCTTAGCTTTCGGGACTTATGTTAGTACCTACGCAAAATGATATGGTAGATTATCTTCCTCTACTTTAAAGGAGGCGAAAGGTATATTCACCATATATCAATTATTCTTGATACCCATATTGAAGGTTTTTAAAACTTGGGTCTCTAAATAACACTTACATCGATTTTGGAAATTAATGAATCACGGAGGATAGGAATGGAAAAAGATACATTGTCAGAAGAAAAAGATACATTGTCAGAAGAAAAAGATTCTGAGAATAGCCCAAAAGATGATGAAGAAGACTTATTATATACTCATAAGCCTGAATCTCGGGGTAGCACTATGCAATGGAATTCTTCTCTTTGCAGAAAACCAGGCCATTAAGAATATGATATGACACCTGAAAACATATTACTTTAAATAGAAGCCTTAAAATATTCTGGCCTTTTTGTTTGTTAGGAGAGTCGTAGACCAGCTTCAAGTCAAAAGAGTTTTAACTATACTATATTCTAAACAAGGGGATGTTGAGATGTCATTTTTAAACGAAGTATTACCTGAGACTTCGAAAGCTTTCGGACAGATGCAAAATTCCATTTTTAAAGATGGCTTTCTGGATCTCAAAACAAAAGAATTAATTGCTGTCGCCTCTTCGGTTCTCATGCGTTGCCAGTTCTGTGTTGATGCCCATTCTCAGAGAGCAGTGGCTGCAGGGGCTACGAAGGAAGATATCGTAGAAGCCATATCTGTTGCAATGTTCATTGCTGCCGGTTCGCAAATAGGGTGGACGAAAGTATACGGGGAGGATATATACAACAGATTTTTTGAAAAGGATCTGGAAGAAGAGGATTGCAGCTGTTGCTGTGGTGACTGAAATTCCAAGGTTTGTATTTATCTCTTTTTCGGTTCTGTGCTTAATCTTTTATTCTGATTTTTTGTTTTGTACCTGAGAAATGATGCTCAAAATGTTTTTAAACTCAGGATTTAATCTGTAAAACTTCCATTTTGACCTGCTGTAAGCTTCAATGATTCCGCAGTTTTTCATAACTGTTATATGATGGGAAACCAGGTTCTGTCGCTCGTTTAACTTAAATATCAGTTCACAAACGCAGTGGTCTCTTTGAGAGAGAAAATAAGCGATTTTCAGCCTTAGTGGATGCCCAAAAGCACTGAATATCTCACTAGCCTTCTTTAGATCTTTATCTAGGATATCTATTTCCTGAAGCATTTTCTCTTCCCATTCCTTTTTTATCTCGGGGTCTGTAGGGCAGCAATAGCTCATAAACAAAAGAAGTTAAACTTCCTCGTTAAGATTTTTCATATCAATTTTCTTTGATATCAAACATGCTATTATTTATGTTAGATCCTTTTTTCGGAATTTCAAACTTTGGATACTCTGCTTTATTAGATAATGTGTGTATCGCAATTTGATTATAAACTCGATCCCTTACGCACTTGATCAATTACGAGATTTTACTTCCATAAATTGTTTTATGATGCCAGTATTCTTTCTAT
The DNA here is from genome assembly GCA_030837265.1 of Methanobacteriota archaeon. Next base: position 2,809 of record JAUPKV010000038.1, on the reverse strand, counting down.
ATTTTTTATTACACGAATAAGCTTTAGATGAAATATTTATATGATATGGTATTATATGAGAGGGCATATTTGAATATATAATCATATCTTGATATTATAATATTTTTCACAGCTAGAAAAATAGAATTTAAAAACTTTTTGGAGAATTATAATGAAACAAATACTAAGAATCCAAGGTAAAGAACGAGTTTTTTTTTCGTTTCCCTTCTTTAAAAAAACGCTATTCATTTTAGCGATTTTTTGTTTTCTTATCTTCGGCTCAGGCTGCACGGGTATTAATGATTCCGGCAATAAATCAGAGCTTGGTGAAGTCACAAAGGATGTTAATAATTCTAGCAATAAAGCAGAGCTTGTTAAGGTTACGAGTCTGAGCCAGATTGACGAAGCTCTCAATAAAGGCCCTGTTGTGTTGAAGCTTGGTTCTAAAGGATGCATTCCCTGTAGAGAACAAGAAGAGGTTCTTTCAGAGCTCCTCCCAATTTATCCCGATTCTGCTTCAATTATGCTTATTGATGTCAAAGAGTATCCGGATTTTGCAACAACGTTCGGAGTTAGCGTCATCCCGGATACCTGTATTATTGTAGGCAAAGAGGATGGGAAATATATATACATGCGGCAGGATGGTAGCAAAAGTTCGGATAGAGGAAATGCTAGGTTCCTCGGTGTTACTGAAAAAGGAACACTTTCAGAAACTCTTGAGAAAGCTATCGCGTTAAGGAAAGCAGAGGCATGAATTTATGTTTTCTGATTTTTTACCAATTGCAGCTTTCTTTGCAGGGTTGGTAAGTGTTCTCTCTCCATGCATCCTGCCCGTAATTCCGGCAGTTTTTGCTTATTCTACTGAAAAAGGTAAGTTTAGGCCTCTTGCGATCGTATTAGGTTTGTCCATTTCCTTTACTTCCATGGGAATCATTATTGCCATTTTCGGGGCAAAACTCACACCTTATCTTGGTTATCTTAACATCTTCGCCGAAATTCTTCTAATTACAATGGGCATTGCGCTTCTTTTTGATCTCAATATTTTCAATGTTTTTGGAAAATTGTCATTCCTTGCAAAACCTAAACGAGAAGGACTTTTTGGGGGGCTTTTGCTTGGTCTCTCTCTTGGAATTGTCTGGATTCCATGTGTAGGTAAGGTACTCGGTGCAATTCTCACAATGGTTGCTATTTCAGGGGAGGTTGCATATGGAGCATTAATGCTTTTTATCTATTCCATAGGCTTTTCTATTCCAATGCTTTTTGTCGCTTATTCTGCAAACTTTTCATCATCAAAAATTAGGAATGTTTCAAAATACGGACCCCAGCTAAAAACAATTGCTGGTTTAATAATTCTAGGAGTCGGCTTCTATATGGTTTATAAGAACCACTTCGGCGGTCTCTGAGAGAAAATCACTTTGCTCTTTCCACAGCAAAATCTGGGAGTTTAAATGAACTAAAAATTAGTTGGCAGTGCTAGAGATGTTAGTGTTCGAGGGATATGTCCCGTAAAGAAGGATCCTTGTAAAAAATGCCTCATTTATGCATTCCCAATCTGCATCACTCCACAAAAGACTGAAATCGGTGCAGATAGTTTTCCACATTTAAAGTCGTAGTGGTAACATTCCCAAGCACAAACCGAAGCAGCAAATAAAATATAGCATCAATCTATTTATATCACTATTCAATTATTATTTTTAATGATCTGATGCAAGTTCTATAGACCCGTTGGAAATGTGACTGCTGACAAAATCAAGCACTATATTGAGGGATCATAGGGGAAACTGAAAACGGAGGTTCAAAGCCAGAGCTTTGCATCTTTGATTCTCTGATTAGCAAACCGCTCCTGAAAACGTCTTGAACTCTCTTTGAGTGCCCCACTTTCGATTTCTTTCAGATCTATTACTGCGCGCAGCAGACCCGCAGTTTCGCGATAAAGAGTCTTTGCTTCTTCACGCGTAAGGGTTTTTTCTTCAAGCTCCTTTTCGTCTTCTTTTTCTTTTGCCGAAATAATATCAATGCATTTATCAATTCTGGACTTCTCTACCGTGGTGAGTGTGTCTTTCTGAATCAAGTCCCACACATAATTATGCAGAGGATAATTCTTTCCTTCAAATTCCACATAATCAGGGATATGCTGACCAACCCAGAAAAGGCGGCAGTGCAGAGCTGAAAGCAACTGCTTGCGTTCCTCGTCGGTGAGATATTCTTCCGAACTTTCTTTATCGTTTACTTTATGGGTTTTTTCCATAAGCTATCCCCAAGCTATATTCTTCAATTGTAGTCAACTCAGCAATTAATTCGCTTTTTGTAACTATTCAGCCTGGAAAAACAACTTCAATAGCCTTCTTTATTTTACTCCCTCAACTGAAAAACTTCACAGAACCCAATAGTGACTGCTTATATCCTTAATTTTGCTTTTTTTTAACCACAAGAACTGAAATCTTTGAGTGCCTTACAACCTTATCTGCTACACTTCCAAGTAAAAATCTTTCTAATCCACCTTTGCCGAGGCTTCCCATTATTATCATATCTACTATGTTTAGTTCCGCAAATTCGAGGATTGTATGAGCGGGGTCACCTTCTAGAACCACACCTTCATAGTCTATTTCCTTGTCCTCTGCAACTTTCTTTGCATATTGGATAGCATCATCTCCTTCTTGACGTAACATTTCCTCCACGACGTTCCATTTAGAACCCAGATGAATAGACGTTTCCAATACAGGCGGTGTATATGCATTTTTATCCAATACATAAAGAGCATAGACTTTTGCACCAATTAATTTTGCGAGTTCCATTCCTTGTAGTACGGCTTTTTGACTACACTTTGACC
>JAUPKV010000355.1 GCA_030837265.1 Methanobacteriota archaeon | reverse complement strand
CTCTTCTGTCCTTAATATGATAGCTCTGGCTGGTCAGGTCAATGTAGAGTACGTTTTTAAGGCCCTGAATATTTCCTATGATTTTGAGTTGATCTATGCCCTCGGGTCAAATCTGGGAGTAACTGATCCCGAAGCTGTGCTCGAACTGATCGACGCCTGTGAAAAAGCCGGAGTCGACATAATCAGCATGGGAGTTATACTCGCCTGGGCCACAGAAATGCAGCGGCGTGGAAAAATTTCCACCGACGAGACTATGGGGCTCGAACTTTCCTGGGGAAATAAAGCTGCATATCTCAGGGCGATAGATCTTGTAGTCCAGGCGCCGAATGACTTCTATGCAGCCCTGGGCAAGGGTGTGAATTATGCCTCTAAAAAGTACGGGGGAGAAGAATTTGCAGTCCAGCTGGGAGGTCTGGAAATTCCCGGTTATCATACAGGGCTTGGAAACGTGCTTGGACTTAGTGTGGGTTTCCGACATTCCCATCTTGACATTGCAGGCTACGCAGCAGACTAGGCTGCATTTAACCGCCCGCTTTCGGATGAAGAAATTGTTGAACATATAATAGAGGAAGAAGACCGACGCAGTGTCCTGAACTGCATGGTTTCCTGCCTTTTTGCCAGAAACGTCTACACATACGAAAATATAATTCTGGCCCTTAAGTCTATAGGGATAGAAAGAACCGAAGAAGAATTGAAAGAACTGGGCAGGGACATTTTCAGGAAAAAATACGAACTAAAAAAGAAATTCGGCTTCAAGTTCGAAAACTTCACTCTCCCAAAAAGGTTTTTTGAAACTGCCTCGACCACCGGGATGCTCGAGGAAGAAAGAGTTAGAAGAGCAATTGAGCTGTATAGAAAGAAAAGAGGAGTTTGAGGCATTATAAAGCAGTCACACGCTCAAAGGTCTGAAGAATAATAAAAAAATCTGAAAATTGTGCTTTGAAGAGTATCATGGTCAGAGATCAAATGTTAGACGATCAGAAATCAAATGTTAGACGATCAGAAATCAAATGTTAGACGATCAGAAATCAAAAGTGAGAGCTTTCAGATGCTAGAAATTCGGCATCTGCAGTAATCCTTTCCTTCAGCCTTTTCTCCAATCAGCCGGTCCATAACTTTACATGTGACAAGATCTCCTGCTACATTTACTGCAGTCCTGCACATATCAAGAATCCTATCGACTCCCATGATGAGAGCTATCCCGTTTGTAGGAATTCCGACACTGCTAAGGATCAGGGCAAGGACAATAATCCCCACACCAGGGATTGAGGGTGTCCCTATGGAAGCTGAAACAGCCATGACCATTACTATCAGAACCTGAAAAGGTCCAAGATGTATCCCGAAAACCTCAGCCAGGAAAACAGTGGCTACGCCCTGATAAAGGGCAGTTCCGTTCATGTTCGCAGTTGCGCCGAGAGGAATTACGAACTGAGAAATAGAAGGTCTTACACCCAACTTATCCTCTGCGGTTTTGAGCGTAAGGGGCATAACTGCAGCAGAACTTGAGGTGGAAAAGGCAAGAAGCATGACATCCTTAATAGCCTTCAAAAAATTAAATGGATTGTATCTGGCAACAAAAAAAACGATCAGAAGATTAAAGCACATCAGGAGCAAAAGGCTTGCAAGCACTGTGCCCAAATACACCGCCATTCCCATCAGGGCATCGATCCCAAGTTTTATAGTAAACTTTGTAAGGAGCCCGAAAACGGCAATAGGGGCAAGAGACATGCTCCATTTGACTACAGTCATGCAGATGGCCTGCACTGAGTTCAGGAAGTTGACCATTGGAGACGACTGCCCCTTATCTAGAGAAACAAGAGCGACACCTATGATGATTGCGATGATAACAACCTGTAGCATTTCTCCACTAACCATGGCTCCAAGGACATTGGAAGGAAAGAGACCTCCTACAAGTAAAGAAGGGAGATTCAGAATCGAAGGGTCGAAACTTAAGCCTGTGGACGTTGTATTGACCTCGTCCCCCAGCGCACTTTGAACAAGATCTCCACTTATAAACCGCCCCGGTTGAATATAAAGCGCCATTCCCAGCCCTATAGCAGTCGCAATTGCAGTTGTCATTATAAAATAAACTGCTGTCAAAAGCCCTGTCTTTTTGAGTTCACTCATACTCTGCGAGGCTACCCCAAGGATAATTGAAGCAAAAACAAGAGGGATAACAATCATCTTCAGAAGCGCGAGGAAAATATAACCCGGAAGAGCAACCCATTCTCCGATTATTTCTGCAGAAACCGGATCAACATACCCTCCGAGAGGCCCGAGAAAAAGTCCCAGAACTATCCCAAGCCCCATGCTTATCAGGATTTTCAGCCAGAGCTTCTTTTCAAGCAGGCCGTGAAGGTGACGGTTCAGGCTTTTGAGGTAATTATTGTGCCTTAAATCCAGGGGATAGGAATATGAATGATACCCTCGGCAATTCCGTTGCAAAGTACTTTCGTTTCCTCTAAGATTTCATGTGTGAATTCTTTCGGGTTAGGGATATAATGATGGTCTTTGCCTTTCATGGGATCACAGAAAAAAATGTTGGAAAACTCAAACGTTCAGTTCTTTGTTTAGAAATTTAGCCTAATTGGATATTACTTTCAACATTAAATTATATAAAAGCTTAGAAAAATACATAACAATACTTATGTTGAGCTGTTTTCACAATTATAAATATCCTTTCATACAATAATTGTTCGAAAGGTTTGAATGGAATTTAAGGAACAATCGATGAGAATGATATGATTACGCTCTTTTCAAAAGCCCTGTTGATTACGTCGAGATTTAACTTTGATATTATTTTTTACAAAGATCCCCTGCTCAAAAGGAAGCACCTGTTCCGGAAAGATAACATTACCTGCTGCATGGATTAAGACAAAGATTCAGGCCATCTACTCATTGGCCCAAGGTTGCTGATGGAATCTTACTCCACTATCGCATGGGCGAAATATGATAAACAGCATACTGGCCGGCCTTCATTGACCCCCCTGGAAATAGGTTTTTTTATAATCCTCACTGGTTACATTGCGAACCTGGGAAAAACCGCGCTGAGCAATGAACGCCTCAAGCTACACGCATTATACTTCGATATTCTCGGGATGACAGTACACAAACCTGAAGTTCAGATAAAATCGATCGAAGGTATCCTCTTCAAATTCAAGGGAGAATTTTCCAACCAGAAAAATATGCAACAATTTTGTCATACAGTTCTAAAGTTGAATGCATCGAATGATAATGTTTTTTAGACTTGGCTAAATTTTTAAATTTTCAGCGAATATGTGAAATTTACTTTTACCCATACAATTTGAAGAGGATACGATCGAAGGCATGAAGCGTGGCATTGACCAGCCAACCCTTGAAATCACATAACAGCAGCAAAAAGGCCTTATTTCAGCCAAAACCGATCCACGGACCCTTGCAGTCGCTCTTGTGTCATTATTCAACGGCATGCGGGTTCTTATTCTTCTTGGTGTCCATTGGGGGGAAGTCCGTTCTCGCTGGATCGAAATACTCAGGAATTTATTCGGGATAATGGAAAAAAGGGAAAAGGCAGAGTGCCCCGGGGATTGTAAAAGATTTGAGGATTGCAATAAAGAATCAAGGGAGCCCAAAGTAAAAGCAGAAACAGGAAAAAATGAATAAAGTAGGTATTTGAATCTGATTTTTTATTCGATCGTCGCATGAGTAAAAAATAAAAGATTGCTTACTTTCCGGTCTTTATTTACTCCGTGGAAGTACATTTTTTTGTACTCTTCAGCAGTCACGTTCTGAACTCTGGAAAAGCCTCTCTCCGCAAGAAAAGGCTCGACCATTCCTTCTTTAATGCCGAATTTAAGTGGCTCTCCCTGTTGTACCGTATAATCCAAGATATTTCTTCCCGCTTCCAGTTTGCATGTCCCGTCGACTACTGATTCAGGATAGTAATCAAACAGGACAGCGCTTCCCTTACCTGAATTCTTTGCAATAAAGGATAATGTCTCGTCAACCGCTTCGAGAGGAATGTACATGACAAGCCCTTCCATAAGGAAGAGAGTTTTCAGTGACCTGTCGAATCCCTGTACAATCAGTCGTTCGCCAAGGTTTTCGATCTCAAAATCAACAGGAACATACATAACGCACTCCGGGAGAAAACCGAAAATTTCTTTGACCTTTTCTATTTTTACACTTTGAGTATTCGGATGGTCCACTTCAAACACTTTCACTTTTCCTTTCAGGCCTTCAATCCTGTATGCTCTGGTATCATACCCCGCACCCAGGATGACCAGCTGGCGAAGTCCCTCGTCAATCGATGTCCTGACAAAATCGTCAAAATACCTGACTCTGGCCCGAATAGAATTGGCAAGGCCCGGGAAAAGACGTTCGTAGTATTCTGACATCTCTTTTGTCTTATCCGGGTTGGATGCTGCGAATGCCAGTACTTCCGGGTCAACGAAATGGACGGCATAAGGGTCATAACAAATGCGTTCGTCCTCTGGTTTTCTCGATTCTGCAACTCTGTGGAGAGCAATCATCTCAGCCATTTTACTGGATCCTTTTCTGTTCGTGTTCGTTTCATTTGAAGCTGTGAAACTTTTTGGTTCTTGCATAACATCCTCTCCTTTTCTGAATACTTTGTACTTGATTTTGGTTGTCTCGGTATTTTCTATGTCTGATATCGCAAAAATAGATCTTTTATCAGGCGGCAGGTCGTGAAGCTTTCTCCTTTGTTTTTGCATCGACCTCTTCCAAAAATTCGATAACAGGCATAACCAGCAGATCCGGCTTTGTTCTTATGAATAAATGGTCTTCTTCAACAAGGACCAGCCTGGAGCCTGATATCCCTTCTGAAAGCTCCTCGGCACATTTGACCGGCGTGGAATTATCTTTCGTTCCGTTCACTATGAGCGTGGGCGCAGTAATTTTACCCAGCAGGTCCATGCCGTCGAACTCCTTGAGTGCATCGAACTGCCTGATGAATGATTCGATGCTCGGCGGGTATTTGCCCATTGCCTCCAGAAATCCGGGTTGCGTAATCATTGTCTGCAATCTTTCAAATGATAAGGTAGCTTGCGGATCATCCTTGTGAGGCGACCGGGCAGCAGCTACGTTCAATATCAGGCTCCTGACCCAGTCTGGGTATTTCGCAGCGATCACAAGCGCGATGCGTGAACCCATAGAGATTCCGAGAAAGTGGGCGCTCCTTATTCCGATGGCATCTATTAGGCCGATCGTATCTCGGGCCATCATCTCAATCGAGTAAGGCTCATCAGGCTTATCAGTCCTGCCTGTACCACGGTTGTCAAAGAAGACCATTTTGTATTTTTTATTCATTTCGATTTTCAGGTAATCGACAAACGAAGAGATCTCTCCACTGATTCCCCAGATAACCACAAGCGGCTCACCTTCGCCGTGAATCTCGTAATACATGTTTATGTCGTTGACTTTTACTATCGGCATTTTTAAACCTCCAATTTTAGTTTTAGGGGTGTTCTCTCATCCTTGTGCTGCCAGGATCTTTCAAAACAAAGAGATATTCGTGGCAGGAGGAAACACCCTGAGCAATATCACTCGATAGCCTTCTCACTTACTTTTTCCGGGAAACCCATATATTCAAACGCCCGATTCCGTATCCAGATCATATTCGGCTCCCGGGAAAAGCCGTTATTTTGTGTCGGCTCGGCAAAGGTAAGTGAAAATACAATCCTTCCGCCGGCCCCGATCCCTCCGAGGATCAACGGGACTATCTCACTGATTGCCGGCAAAAAGACCATGCGATCGATCCAGAGATTTCCGTACGTCACTTGGAGATTGAGTCTCCCTAAATTTGAAGGAATTGTACCAGGAGTCATGTTTTCATAATTGCGTGTAAACGAAAACGCCACATTTTTCTTATCCCGGGCAAACCGTGACAGGTTGTCGGTCCGGGAATACGCTTCAGGAGTAACTTTAAAAAATGGTCCAAAACTGGCAAAAGCATCAATGAAGGACGGCTCAAAACCCAGGACTTCCAGACCTGTCGAGTCCAATTTTTCCACACGTTTGTGTACCTCTTTATGCAAAACAGCAACATTCTCCCAGAAGGGCTTTTTTGCATCATAGGTATACGAGAAGCGCGGAGCTCCGACACAGAGGCAGAATACATCGCCAACCTGTGTAGTTGCATGTCTTCTCAGGTCAAAGGGGACAGAAACCAGCTTGAAGTTTTTGGTAAATGGGCCTGATATATCATCATGTGCTGCAATACATGCTGCAGTCACTGCCGACCCTACCGAAACTCCTTCCTTCCTGCATTTTTCTGAAAAAATCTTTGACTCCTGGGGATCAAGCTCGATTAATACAGCGCCACACTGCTTTTTTTCCCAGTAAGCCCTGGTGATCGCAGCATAATCGGCCTGGAAAAAGTAGTGTGGGCTCTTTCTCCATTTCCTGTTGGCATTGTACACAAAAAACCGGGTGAGAATTGCAGCGACAGAAAAACCACTTTTTCTTGGAAGTAATTTCATAATGTCAGGAGGATTGAGTACAGCGACCTTGCATTCAGGATCAGCGTAACTGATTAAAATATCCCGGACCAGATTTGCCAGTGCCCTCCCATCACAGATACTATGGTGACACATAATGATAAGGTCTGACACGTCAGGGGAATGCAACAGCACGAACCGAATCAACGGACCTTTTTCCAGTTCAAACGGGATCCTGTGTTCACATTGAATCTCTTCAAATCACTGAGTATCTGAAGTCCTCTTTATAACCCTTAATGGAAGAGCAGGAACATTATCATTGGAAAACCAGGCGTCATGCCGGTCGCCAAATACAATCTTCGCTCCGACCAGCGGATGTATACGACGGACCGTATCCAGTGCACGGAGCAGCTCCTGTTCCGACACATTTCCGATAATCCGTGAAACAATCGATACATTATACCCCGGAGTATGTAGGAAAACACGCTCAAGATTGGTCACACGGCGTATACATCCCGGAATTTCCGCATTCTTATCCGCATGTTCATTCTGTGTCATCACAGCACCTTCATTTTTCAACATTATCGAATTACACACTTTTTCGCGGAATACACAATGTCAGGAAAAATGAGCGGATGGCTTGTGTGAGCAGTTCAAGCTCTTCCGTCTAATCGAACTGTCCGCCTTTTCATATCAGTTCAGTGAGACATTGCAAAACCGTTCGTCATCGAATAAAATTTATTCAATTTCCATTAATAACATTCGTTATTCTGATGGTTGTTTCCAGTAATCACATCATAGAGTTTTCTGCGGTTCCGTAACCTGGTGATTCAACGTTTACCGCTGGAGAATTCCATTTTAATTATCACATTCCTTTTCAGGGAATCGAGCAACTGCCGGGCAGAGGAATTTTGGCAACATCTCAACATATTTGTCGTAACTTATCCCTTGTGCCGCAAAACCATTTTTCATGGAGGGATCAGGGGAGACAACATTAAATGTAATCATTTGGAGATACATCCCAAGCAGCGTGGGATCCAGGTCGTTTCTGACAGACCCGTCTTCGATTCCCTCCCTTACAGCTGCGTGAACAAGGGGAATATATTTCATGGAGACTTCCATCATCATTCGTGCGTCTTCTGCGTCAATCCTCTGAAAGAGTTGCGGCCCGAAAGTGGTGGCCATATCGTTATAGTCGGCATTTTTCTGTGCATATTCAATGTACCAACGGATCAGGATCTGAATTTTTTCGAAACCTGTTTTTACTTGGCTCATTTTTTCTGTCAGAATTTTACCAAACTCTATCCATTTCCGGGAGATGATGGCAAAAAACAGCGAGTCCTTGCTTTTAAAATAAAGATAAAGCGTACCTTTGCCAAGCTCCACCTCTTTAGCTATTTCTTCCATGGAGACGCTGTCGAAGCCCTTGGAGAAGAATAACTTCTCAGCGGCATCGAGAATAACATTCTTTCTTTGCTCTTTTTCTCTTTCCTTTCTGTCAGCAGTTGCCATTATCTTTACCTATATGACCAATAACCAATATATGACTATCAGTCATTAAAAAAATGAGAGTCAAACAGTATAAGGTTTCTGCTTTTTATCGATTAGTCATGCTAAATCTGAAAAAGGCTGGACATACACAATTGAGCCTTTCTCAGGAGTGCTAACTGTGTAGAAAACCAGATGTGTAGAAAACCAGATTATGCCCTATGAAGTCCTTCAGTTCGGCAATCT
>JAUPKV010000354.1 GCA_030837265.1 Methanobacteriota archaeon | reverse complement strand
CGAATGAAATATAAAAAGTTGAATTATTTTACTATTTGAAATTCTAATGTCTAAAAAATATTTCTTTATAGAGATATTGTGTTATATTAAATTTTAATTCGATTATACCCATATATTAATGAATATTTACTTAGTCATTTTACACAATTATATCTTTAGTTTTTTATATGATTTGTATCCAGCTCTCGCATTCTCATATGTATATATATTCTTTGTCAATAGGTTAAAAGATCTAAAAGTTAGACTATTTGAAAAAAATATAAAAAAGAATAATCTAACTATTGATATTTTAAACAAAATGTTTATAAATAGTCACCATAACGTAGTTTATGGAGTTCGATGTACTTCCCAAAATCACCTGAACTCCATAACACAATGCCAAGAGGCGAGATTATGTTAGCTGTGCGAATATTTAAGCTTATTTAATCCTGCCTCCTGGGTAAAATACTTAGGAGGAATATGAATGATTAAGAACAAAATTGGAATAGGAACACTAATTTTAGCAACGTTACTAGTTAGTATGGTATTGATACCAGCTGTTAGTGCACAACAGGAAGAAAACAGTCAAAATGTGCCTGTGGAGAAAGCCTTAATTGAAACATCTAAGTTAAGCCTAGACAACTTAACTACAAGTGAACGTCATCTACCTGATCAAGGTCCGGATGTTTTTGAGAAAGTTAAACGTAACTCAGATGTACTTGAAACTAGGGGAGCGGTACCTGAAATAAAAGACTTTAAAGAAAAAGCTAATAGGTTGGAAACACTAGAAGCAAGTATTCGTAGTTCCAAGGATAAACTTAAACCTTATATGAAAAAAATGGTGGACCAGTAAAAGGTTTTGGGATTGACTATAATGGATATTTGTTTGTGGATTTCGATGAAAAACAAATTAATGCAATCGATGAATCTACAATTGACAAACTGTATAGTATAATAGAAGATGATGCAGAAAAAATGAAGTTAGCAGATGTTCCTGTAGTTTTCGAAAAGGGGAAAACAGAGACTCTTAGTTCGCGTATCACTACTTGGAACAATCTAATCGGGGGAATAAAAATAACAGGAGGAACTTCGATGTCAACATTGTCATTTGCTGCGCGAGACAGTAGTGGCAACAGAGGGTTTGTGATGTCTGGACATGCTGCCATGGAGGCTGGCGGTATTGGTGCACCAATATATCAACCTGCTTATCCAAGGCAAGTAGGAACAGTGACTTATTATAATTATGTTTTTGCAGATGCAGCATGGGTAAGAGCACCTAACGTAGCAGACGACGTTTATTATCAAGACGTTGATAGAACGAAAGATGTAGCAAATTATGGAGATACGACCTTAGGCACTAAAGTTTATAAATCAGGGATATCTACCGGTGTGACATATGGCTATGTCGATCGTACCTACGTATATATCGAACCACTTCAAGATCAATTCACTGCGAATATCAGGATTAATCCTGGCGATAGTGGTGCTCCAGTGTTTACAATATCGGGAAGCACAGTAAATATTGTAGGAGTGATTAGAAGTGGGCTTGGAAGTAGCGGTACATGTTTCTCACCAGTAACTGGAGTAATCCAAGATTTACATGTATATCCTTTGTACTGAGTATATAACTTGATATTTTAGTGGTTGTAACCTTAACTCAGTAACACCTTGAATTAATTATACCATTAACTAATGAAATTAATACTGTTTAGTAGCAAGAAACTCAAAATAAAGTCCATATATTTTCAGTCAATTTGCCGCTGAAATAAATAGAAAAATCAATGAATTGCTTTATCGCTAAGAAAAGTGGAGTTAAGGTTTTTAATTTTTACCTAGCTTGGATAGATTGAATGGTCAAATAATTATTTATGTAGTCCTCCAAAATTCAAAGCACTCTAAACACTTTTCATATAAGCTCTATATGACCCCTCCATTGAATTAATGACTTTGGGTGCAGTTTAGATCATCAATAGCTATTATCAGTTATTCTATAAATTTGGAAGCTTCAACATTTTTATAGATGACTGGTTTGATATATAGAAAAGCCAAATATCATTTGTGACGCTATAGTTAAAATTATTTTTACCCAATGAAAAGAATATTGGTAGTCCATTTTCATTGAGTTGATATTAAATAATAGAACTAATATAATAATATCTATGGGGAAACGGGGTCCAAAATCACAATTTACTGACGTTGCTTGTCCAAATAATTCATGCAAATCTCATGGTTTTAAAGGTAAGAGCAATGTTGTCGGAAATGGAACATCTACTAGCCGTGGAGAAAAGGTTAGAAAGTACATATGTCGGGACTGTGGCAAAGTATTCAATGATCATACAGGCACTTTCTACTATGATCTCCGTACAGAAGAACGTGTTATTGATTTGGCTTTGAAAATGTCCATGAAAGGGATGAGTGAAGAGGGTATTGCTGACGTATTGGGAATAACTTCAGCTACTGTACGCAGGTGGTTAGATCGTGCTGCAAAGCAGTGTGATAAAGTAAATGATATTTTGATGAAAGAAGTGAATGTACCTAAGATAGAAATGGATGAAATATGGGTAATAGTCCAAAAAAAATCGTCCCCAGAATGGAAAATTATGAAGATGATGGCCCGTGGATGTGGGTAGCTTTTGCACCAGGTTGTAGGTTAATAGTTGCTTTCGCTATAGGTCCAAGAAAGCGGTATGTTGCGGACGAATTAGTAGAATTAATGGCTAAACGTCTTTGTGAATCAATGCCTCTTTTTGTCACTGATGGTTTGGAATTTTATGCAAAAGCTCTTCTGAAACAATATGGAGAAATAGAAGAGTTCCCCAGAACCGGGAAGAGAGGACGGCCAAAGAATCCAAAACTTGTTCCTCCAGATGACTTGAGATATGCTCAGGTGATTAAAAAAAGAAAGGGAGGAAAGTTACAGAAGATTGTTAAGAAAATTATTTTTGGAAAAGACATTAACGAAACTGAGATATCAACAAGTTTACTCGAAAGGCAAAACCTGACATTCAGGCAGGACAACAATAGGATTTCAAGAAAGACAATCGGATTCTCCAAGAAAATAAAGTATTTAGTAAATCGAATGGCCCTATACTGCACACACTTTAATTTCTGCAGAGAACATGGAGGATTAACATATCTGGACGAGAGAGGTTTTAAGTGTAAAAATACACCTGCAAGAGAAGCAGGAATCACTCAGTCGAAGTGGAATTTAAAAGAACTGCTCACATTCAGGTGTTTTAAAACATCAACCGTATAAAGCCGGACGACCAGAATATTTGTTTACGTATTATTATATTTTCTATTCAATTTTGGAAAAAATATAACCTTCAGAGGCGACATGATGTTTAAGAAAAGCAAAATTGGTAAAATATTGATAACTATGTTTTTGTTAACACCTATGTTATTTATTTATTTATTGCCGTTTAGTTCGGCAATTGAAGACAATAAACAACTGAATCATTCCGAATATAATGAGATCTCTGACTCCTCTATAAAGGAACTTACAAACAATTCCCTATTTATAGCATACAGAGGAACCTTACCAGAAACAATTAATATAAAATGGGAAAATTCAATTGTGAATTGCTGGCTAAATCTTACCTTAGAGGGTCCATCATATTCCAAATTTGATAAGTCTATAGAAAGTGTTGCTACCAATAATAAAGTAATAATAATTTATTTGGGCTCTGCCTATAAAGAAGAAATAAATGATTCAAGAGTTGACGAGATCTATAAGAAAATTGATGATTACTGCAAGCAGCAGGAAGGTATAAGTGAAGTCCCTGTGATCTTCATGTGGGCTCAGGATGAAGAAAATCTTCCACTACCTGATTATGGTCCGAAAGCTGTTGAAGAAGCTATGAAGCAGTTATCAGGGTTCATAACTACTCGAGGAACAATGCCTGAGATTCACCATGAAGAAGAGAAGCGGGAATGGATAAATTCACTAATAGAATATAGTCGATCAAGTTCTTTTCCAACTGAACTTAACCCGTATTTAGCTTCATCCGGTGGTCCTGTTAATATGTTTGGAGCCGATATTAATGGATATTTAATAGTTGGCTTTAACTCCTCCACTCCAGAAAAAGTAAATGAATCAGTAATTGATGAAATATATCAAGTAATAGATAAACACTTTGAAACAAAAGGTATAAGTAATGTACCAGTTGTCTTTGCTTTTGTAAACACAACATTAACAGACTCGGCACCAGCTGATAGACCAGATGTAAATAAAAACAACGATACAAATTTATCAGCTAATAAAGAAAAAATTGTTGGCAATGAGACAAACAATCAAATATCTGGATTTACTTCTATAATGTTTGTTCTGGGGCTTTTATCACTGCTGATAATCAAGCGTTTATAATATTATCTTTATTTTTATTCTGGATTCGGCAGGTTAACGTGATTAGAGATAATTGTTTTTACATTTCTCCCCCATAAGACTTAAAATCTTCCAGTGAACGTTTTCCATATTCACTATTTCCGACTCTATACCTCCTTTCATCCTGAATATTAAGCTCTGTAACTCCCTGAAACTAGAAAAATACCTATCTGATCTTGAGTTTTTGTATGTTTTCTTTTCTGGTCTGGAACCGTTTCATTCTCTTCTTCCAAAGGTGATCAAAAAAGCTTATATGTTTCACAGTTGCATTAGCGTTTCTACTACCGTTTTTGGCTTACTAAGTTTAATTAACAGGAAAATATAAAATAATTCTATTTGTATTCGGTAAAGGAATCTGTTAACCATAAAGTGGATACCTCAATTTTCTACGCATCTCGATTTAATAAAAAGTTTACATAAAAGAGCGTCAAAAGGAATACATTTATTACATATAGTATGCTAAATAATAACAAATAAAAATAATTCATATTAATCTATATATTTACCTGCCGAATCCAGGATACTTTCACTCAGGTGGTAAAAGCTCTGTAATAATGAGGATAACCCCATTGATCATCGTGGACACAAATGCCTAATTAGTTCTTCACCTGACTATAGACGAAATCCTTATTTAAAACAATTTTCATAATTAATACAGGGTTTGAAAGTGAGATGACCTCAGGCTGTTCTTTTTGCCTGTGGCTTGGTAAATTTGACCGCTGATATTTGCTCACTTTTAATCCGTAATTATCTATGTAGACCGTGACAGGCATTAACATCAGATCTTACTGGATGGGGATAAGTATGAAAGCACTGGTAGTGTATCTCAGTACCTCAGGGAATACAAAAGCTATGGCCGAAGCAATAGCAAATGGGATCGAATCAAAGAATATTGATGTAAAAGCTGTTAGCTTCTATGATGTAAAGCCCGAAGAACTTAGTGAAGCGGAAGCAATTGCAATTGGCTCCTCTACTTTTTACTACAGAATGCTGCCGCCTATGGAAAAATTCATCAATGAGACCCTTGCTACTACAAACCCACAGGGCAAAATAGGGGCAGCTTTTGGCTCCTATGGATGGAGCGGCGAAGCTCCCATAATGATAGCTGAAAAGATGAGAGAGATGGGAATGACTGTGATTGATCCGGTTCTCCGGATTCTTCATAAACCCACAGAAAAAGACTTACAGGAATGCAAAAGACTAGGGTTTGATATTGCTGAAAAACTTAAGCATGGGAAGAAATAATCTTAATCTAAGAAAACAGCAGGCTTAACCTAAAATAGGTCAATACTGCTATTATTTTTTTACACTTTTTTAAAATTGGTAAAGCAGTTGTTTCTCCCGGTTATTGAGTCCTTTTTCAGGCATTACGTGCTAGCTGCTATTTGAGAAGGCGATTCAGCAGAAATGATTGAGGAGATAGAGCCGCATCTGCTGCAATAATAAAATACATTAGAGCGGATTACCTGTTTTTTAAGATGCTCACCGCATAAAACACATTCAACTGGAAATTCTAACATCTATTTTTCACTCCATGACCTACTCTAGAAAATAACTTACTCAATTTCGGTGGAACCATGCGCCCCACATTTGTACACATTAGGTTCAAACAAATATATAGATTTCTCAAGTACTACATTTAGTTTATAGAAAATAGATGAAATTTTCCACAGATCCACCTTATCGGCAAAAAAAATCATAAAGGAATGAATA
Source organism: Methanobacteriota archaeon (assembly GCA_030837265.1). The sequence continues at coordinate 7,433 of JAUPKV010000354.1, read as the reverse complement.
AAGTTATTTAGAAGCCATTAGAAGCCATTTATACGCTTATGTTATCCTCAACTCTTTCTCTGTTTCCAGAACTTTAAGGGTGATTTTCATAACCGAATCCGGATTAAGTGAAATTGAATCTATTCCCTGTTTTACCAGGAACTCTGCAATTTCGGGGAAATCGCTTGGGGCCTGTCCACAAATGCCGCTGTGCCTTCCATTTCGTTTTGCTCCCTCTACGGCCATTGACATTATTTTCATAACTCCGGGGTCCCTTTCATCGAATTCGGCAGCAAGGAGTTCAGAATCCCTATCTACACCAAGTGTTAGCTGGGTCAGGTCATTTGAGCCAATGGAAAAACCGTCAAAAAACTGACTGAAATCGTCTACAAGCAGGACATTGTTCGGAATCTCACACATTACATAGACCTGAAGGCCGTTTTCCCCTCTTTTCAGCCCGTTTTTCTCCATCTCGGCAACAACGTTCCGCGCCTCGTCAATTGTCCTGCAAAAAGGAATCATAATAATCAGATTTTTAAGCCCCATCTCTTCCCTGACTTTTTTCATAGCCCGACACTCCAGAGCAAAACCTTCCCTGTAGCGTTCACTAAAGTAACGGGAAGCTCCCCTGAAACCTAACATGGGATTATCTTCCGCCACCTCAAAATAACTACCCCCCAGAAGGCTCGCATACTCGTTGGTTTTAAAGTCACTTGTGCGGACTACAACATCTTTTGGGTAAAATGCCGCAGCAATTGTTCCTACGCCCTGGGCAAGCCTATCTACGAAATATTCTTCTTTATCGGAATCTCCGGTAAGTTTCTCGATTTCCTTAAGGACTTTTGGGTCTCTTATCTTCTCAGGATGCACCAGAGCCATCGGATGGATCCTGATATAGCTTGAAATAATAAATTCTAGCCTTGCAAGCCCGATTCCGTCGTTAGGGATCATGGAAAAGCCAAAAGCTTCATCAGGATTTCCAAGGTTCATCATTATTGTGGTTTTTGGGCGTCTCATGTCTTTAAGGCTCAGGGTGTCTTTGTGGAAAGGTAGAATTCCATCATACACAAGCCCATCCTCGCCTTCTGCGCAGCTTACGGTAATATCCCTGCCGGTCTCAAGCACTTCGGTTGCACTGCCTGCTCCCACGACTGCGGGAATTCCCAGTTCCCGGCTGACAATTGCTGCATGGCAGGTTCTTCCCCCCTTGTTCGTGACAATGGCAGCTGCTCTTTTCATCACAGGCTCCCAGTCAGGAGTCGTTGTATCTGCAATCAGGACTTCTCCCTGCTTAAAAGAAGGCAGATCCGAAATATCGAGGATCACATGTGCCTTTCCAGCTGCAATTTTATCTCCTACGCTCTTGCCTCTGGCAATGACTACAGACTTCTTTTCGAGCACATAGGTCTCCAGGATTTCTCTATTTTTCTGGGACTGGACGGTTTCCGGCCTTGCCTGCACTATGAAGAGTTCACCTGTAACCCCATCCTTCGCCCACTCGATATCCATAGGCCTGGGTTCCTTATACTTATCCGAGTAATAGTCTTCGATAGTAATCGCATACCCTGCAAGTTCAAGTACTTCTTCGTCATTGATGCAGAAACGAAGCCGATCAGCTTCCGGGACCTCTACATTCCGCGTAAGCACTTTAGAACCTCCCTGGCCGTAGATCATCTTGATCTGTTTGTCCCCCACATTCTTTCGGATAATCGGCTTATATCCTTCCCTGAAAGTCGGCTTGAAAACATAAAACTCATCCGGATTTACCTGTCCCTGCACGATATTTTCCCCAAGCCCGTAAGAACCTGTAATGAAAACCACGTCCCGAAACCCGGTTTCAGTGTCCAGAGTAAATATAACGCCGCTTGAGGCCAGATCCGACCTGACCATTTTCATGATCCCTATTGAAAGCCCCACTTTGAAATGATCAAAATTATTTGTTACTCTGTAAGAAATAGCCCGGTCAGTAAAGAGTGACGCAAAACAGCGCGAACAGGCATCGCGAAGCGCCGGATAGCCTCGGATGTTCAGATAGGTTTCCTGCTGGCCTGCAAAAGAAGCAGTAGGAAGATCTTCAGCAGTTGCCGAACTGCGTACCGCTACATCAGTATTTTCCCCATACTGCTCACATAGGCGGTCGTACCCGGTTTTTATTTCATCCCAGAGATCATCCGGTATCCCGGCTCCAAGGATCAAATCCCTTGCCGCTTTTCCCCTTTTTGCAAGCTCGGAAATATTTGATGTATCGAGCCCTTCCAATGTTTGTTTGAGTTTCTCGAGAATCCCTCCTGCTCTAAGGACGTGCCAATAAGCTTTAGCAGTTACCGAAAAACCGTTCGGGATTTTTATCCCCTTCGGAGTCAGCTCCCTGTACATCTCTCCAAGGGACGCATTCTTTCCGCCCACGAGCGGAACGTCTTCAATCGAAGTCTCATCAAACCAGCGAGTGTACTTACTTCTGTTCGCAGACATTTCCCGGAAATCCCCTTAAAATTATTTTTTGTAATAAGAAGTATGGCAAGAAACATAAAGCTTCATAATCCAGTTAAAAATTTTCGAGAGTCTAATATGATAAGAGCCTGTCCGAAAAGCGTTATAACTTCGATGAAGCACACTAAACAAAGGAAACAGCGATAATACATTTGCATTTCAGTACATCTTGGAAGCAGCTCCAAGAGCCTAATCCGAATAGATACGATTTTTTAAAGCAATAGAATTCAGAGAGCTGATTTTTGATTCTTTTCCACATATTCAGCTACATATAATGCAAATTCATCGAAATCCTCAAGGTTTTCCACAAGGAATTTTTGTATTATCCCCGGGTTAACTTCTTCATATATATGAACCAGAAAGTTTCTGAAACCTGCTGCAGATGAAAATTTTTCTGCAAAATCCTTCGGAAGCACCCCATGCCTTCCGAGGATCAAAAAAACATTTCTATAATCTTCAGGCCTTTCAAACCCTTCTGTCGAAATGATTATTTCTCCGATATCTATAGCGCATTCGATAGCTAGCTGAAAGTTTCTCTCGATTGCGGAACGAACTTCATAGTTTTCTTCAAGGTTAATGTTTTCAGGATCAATGGATTTCAAATAGACTACAGGGCGCTGCATGAAGTTTAACTTTCGGATTATCTTATCAACTGCGGATATTCAGAAACCTCCCTTCTCGTGAATCATTTCCAAAAAAACCCTGTTCAGGAGGTTTTCGTGGTGTTTTCTATCAAGATAACGTGACATTATCTCCTGCTCCACATCAAGCTTGAGATCCTCATCTTTGATAAACACTGGGATGTTGGGTTTTATTATTTCAAAACTAATAACAGGGGATGCATCGTTCATGATAATAAGATCAATTTTATCCGTTTTAAGAAGACCTGCAAGCTCTGCTGTAAGTCCCAGGCGTCTATCAATCCTTTCCGCTTTCGTAAGCTTACTCGAAAGATGTATGCCTATATCGATATCACTCAAAGGGCCTATATTACCTTGGGCTGTTGAGCCAAAGAGGTAAGCAAGCTCCACATATTCTCGTGATTTGAAAAATTCCGCAAGCTTGGAGATTAGAGTATCTTTTCCCAGCCTTAGAATCTCAGGGTTCATTCAATTGCTTTTTATGCTTTATTCTTTCAAATACGTTATGTTGCAATAACCGTGATGACAGCTAATAAGGTTGCTATAGTTTTATATAAGAGGGTAAAAAGAGCCAGAAAGCGATATCAACTTTTTTTAGGAATTCTCCGAAACTAAAGGTCTGCTAGCTATCGTCGATTTGAGAGTTAACGGTCAGAATACCAGGAATAAAGATTGTCTTCCTTCCCGAGGAATAAATAAGTTTTTACTTGATTGATGAATTAAAAAAGAAGTAAAATTGATTTCAACTTAGAAAGAACGGGCTCTTCAGGCAAATAGAGATTATTAAACATAGTCTCTTGCGTTTTTCCAGACTCTATACTTATTCAGATCATCTTTAATAAGGCTAGCTGCAAAAGCAAGTGCAGCGATATCATCCGCAAATCCCAGCAAAGGAATAACATCGGGAACAATGTCAATTGGATTCATTAGATACAAGAGAGCAAATATTCCTACGATTACTGTTTTCTTTGGAACCGGGTATTTCCCGTTATATGAATCATATAACATAGAAAACAATAATTCTAGATAATCCCAAATTCCCCTAATATTAACTGGGCGGCGGTGAGTTCTTCTTACTTCTTCAGGAAACGCCACGCTGGCATCGGAATCCCGAGCAGTATCTTCTTCAAAATGTTCAAGATTTGCTTCAATTTTCTTCATTTAACATCACCGATTTTATCTAAAGATATTTTTCAATCTTATATTTGAGTCTTATAGGGTCATTTTAACAACTATAAAACTGCATACACTTCTTTTTTCTGCATCAATTGAGGCAATAATGTATTCCCAAAATGAATCAAAATTTTTCCCGTTGAGATCTTATTTAGTGCATTGTATAAAAAATTTTCAAACAAGTGTTCTTTTCAATTTCTGTTAGATTAATAGGAGCTCTAAAATAATTAAATGTGAATAAAAATAGTTTTATAAGTATATTAAGCTTGCTGAGGCTGGTTATGTAAGTTTTAGGGGGAACATGTTCTTTTCCAACTATCATTTAACTAAAATTAAGCATCTTACTTGATATTAAAGAAGCTCAGGTAATTTACGAGCTTGTTTCTAATTCCTTCAAACATTCGTTCGTTGGTAATGAAGGAGAAATTCAAATAAAACTACATAGAGTACATAGAGAAGAGATAGGGTTTTATTTAAGAAACACTAAAGAAAAAAGTACTGGTACTTCTTTTATCTTGACAATATCAGACAACGGAATAGGAATACCAGCAAATCTTGATATTGAAGCGCTTGATAGTCTCGGGCTTCAGTTTGTTACTTCTCTTGTATCTCAATTGGATGGCGAACTTGAAATTAAGAGAAATAACAGAACAGAATTCATTATCAAGTTTAAAGTGACTGATAAACATAATCAGATGGCAGTGCCAGTATCTTATCAGATAGATAATAAAACTTTTATGTAAATATTGTACCCTTCTCGCAAAAAGATTAATTTGTAAGAGATTGAATAGGTGCTGGTATTCTCCCTCCTCTGTTTACAAATAATTCGGAACTGAATCTGCTTACCCTCATTACGGGGGCACTTCCGAGCAATCCGCCGAACTCCACGGAGTCCCCTACTCCTTTTCCGGGTGCCGGGATGATTCGTACGGCAGTGGTTTTTCTGTTTATTACCCCGATTGCCATCTCGTCGGCAATGATTGCGGAAAGAGTGGATGCAGGAGTATCCCCAGGCACTGCTATCATATCCAGGCCAACTGAACAGACGCTTGTCATTGCTTCGAGTTTCTCAAGGGTAAGAGCTCCAGCCCTAACAGCTTCGGTCATCCCCGCATCCTCACTGACAGGGATAAAAGCCCCACTAAGCCCGCCTACGCAGGAAGATGCCATTGCCCCTCCTTTTTTTACTGCATCATTCAAAAGGGCAAGGGCTGCAGTGGTACCGTGGGTTCCGCAACGCTCAAGCCCCATAGCTTCCAGGATAGCGGCAACACTATCCCCAATCTCAGGTGTCGGGGCCAGGGAGAGGTCCAGGATCCCGAAGTCGACTCCAAGCCTGCGTGATACTTCTCTACCTACCATCTCTCCCATACGGGTTATTTTAAAAGCTGTCTTTTTTATAGTCTCGGAAATTTCCGTGAGAGTGGGACTTTCAAGTTCGCGGATAGCAGAATTCACAACCCCGGGTCCACTCACTCCTACATTGATAACACATTCGGGTTCACCAATACCATGAAAAGCTCCGGCCATAAAGGGATTATCTTCAGGGGCATTGGCAAAAACAACAAGTTTGGCACAGCCGATCCCATCCCTGTCGGCAGTCAATTCCGAAGTCCTTTTGATTACCTTGCCCATCAGGCAAACAGCGTCCATATTGATCCCTGATTTGGTTGTAGCAACATTTACTGAAGAGCAGACCTTCTCAGTGCCTGAAAGTGACTCCGGAATCGAATTTAAAAGCTTCAGGTCTCCGGGAGTTGTACCTTTATGTACAAGGGCACTAAAACCTCCTATAAAATCTACTTCAGCTTCTTTTGCCGCTTCATCCAGAGTTTTTGCTATGGAAACAAAATCTGGAGTTTTACAGCTTTCAGCTGCAATGGCTATTGGGGTTACTGAGATTCTTTTATTAATTATCGGAATTCCATAAAGACTCTGGATCTCATTAGTCGTATGTACAAGTTCCCTTGCACGGGAAGTAATTTTTTCGTATATGTTTTCATTGAAAACTTCAATATCAGGATGGCAGCAATCTCTAAGGCTGATACCCATAGTTACTGTCCGGATATCCAGATGTTCCATCCTGACCATCCGGATTGTCTCCAGAATTTCATTCGGATTTATTAGCATTAAAGTACCCCTTTTTATCCTTCAGATCCTGTGCATGAAACGAAATACATCTTCATGCTGTACCTTGACCTCTACTCCCAGGGTATTTCCCTCAGCATCCATGGATTTCTGGAAAGCTGCAAGGTCAAAATTCTCCCTTGGTGCTTCAGCAAGCATTATCATTGTAAAGATGCCCTGCATGATTGTCTGGCTGATATCTACTATATTCACATTAAAGCTGGCCATCACCGTAGTGATTCTGGCAACAATTCCTACACGGTCGCTGCCTATAACAGTAATAATGAAACGACTTGATGTCACTTTATAGCTCCTGTTGCTTGAACTTTTTCTTACAAGAGATGTTTAGAAGATGTTGAGCATACATGATTAGAATAATTGTTTAGAATTAAAGAGATTAATAATTAATAAAAGTTGACAAGCTAAAAGGAATACTTGAAAGGAATGCTTGAAAAGGATATGTTTAAGGAAAACAGGCTAAAAAGTTTAATCATTTGGATTAATGTACCAATCAACGACATCAAAAATGTTTTCAGAACATTCGGAGATATCCGTTCTCGGGTTTTGTGTTGCCCAATTAATCCTTTTCTTAGTGCGAGACTCGATATGTGCGGTTTTAGGAATATTTGGGTTTGATGTAAAGACATCGATTTTTACATATTTGACCTTTGGATATCTTTCTGCAACTTCCATTGTTTCAATTGCAGAATCTATGGTATTATATCCGTAGTTACTCTTCTGGGTATCATTTTCTAATGTCAACGATTCGGATAACTCTCCGGTCTCCTCGGAGAAATTTAAAGTTGTTACCGTTGCATACTTTATATTTGAATTCATGTCGTTTTGTATTATTTTTTCTAATGGTTCTTTGGTAACAAGGAAGGCACCTACCAGGGCTCCAAAAATGATTGCAATTGTTAAAAGAATAGGTAAAAGCTTTATATTTATATCCGTATTTACACCTCAACGGCCATACATAAAAAATATAATAATAAAGATATATCAATATGTCGGTTAAGGTTT
>JAUPKV010000353.1 GCA_030837265.1 Methanobacteriota archaeon | reverse complement strand
AGTTTCTAAATTGTCTGTTTTTTCCTTAAATCTTTTGCGCAGTATTTTTCGTTCTTTAGAATCGATTTCAATTGGAAATTTTTTACAACAGTATGCATGGCAATCGGCTGGACATGAGTAATGATTGAGTACCTTAAAAATAGCTTCACTAACAGTACTTATTATTTCATCCAATTCATTCATGCGTTTCATAATTGTAATAAACTGTTGAAGTATTTACCTTTATTTATATAGTGAAAACTAAAAAATAACGGTCTACGTTGATGTCATAAAGCCCAAGGTTGAAGTTCATGAAATTGATAAGATCCTCTGCAATAGACTCATTTTTCCTGGACCAGTCAAAAAGCTGCTTTGCATCCCCGGAATAAATAGTAAATTCTATCCTGCAAAGGTCAAAGGTTTTCTGATAGATTTTTAATTGAAATCAGAGAATGAGAAATTAAGCAATATGGATAAAAAATTTAAAGAATGTATTGATGCTAATCTTGATCTTTTTCCTTGTTCCAAAAATTGGGGCAAATGACCTATTTAAGAATCTAGAATCTTAGAACATAAAGACGGCTCGTATACAGTGAACGCAGATAGCCTATAGCCTTCGGCATGCGGCATGCGACACTCACGGCATACTCGCCCAGGGTATCGCACACGATACCCTTAATTTCTTCCCAGGACACCCCTTCGGTGTCAAGAAGGGGGACGCATCGCATTCTGATGAATGTCATGCTTTGCAGCAAAGGTTTTCTGAGAGAGATTTTACCCGGCACGGAAGAAATGCACGCATATCTTCCTGTAAAAAAGGTTATTACTTTTCTAAACATTTTAACTAACGTTGTCTCTGGCCAGGAGTCACTGGTAAAATTAGTGTGGCGTTTCGCCATGCACCTACACCAACAAGCACCAAACAAGAACCATTTTTTCAAATACCAGAAACTGCCAGAGATAACAAAAAGAAAAGAAAAACATTATCAATAGACATCGTTATGATGTCCGTAATATTCCAGAATAACAGTTTTTTCCTTTTCATCCACAGAAAAAATCAAGACAAAATGAGAATCAATATGCACTCTTTTCCAGTGATTGAGAGGGGATCTCAGATTTTTGTATCTATGAGGATCCTGAAGGATTTCATTTACCTTGCTGAAAATAATTTCAACTTGCTTTTTGTCTTTTTTTGCCAGCTTCTCAACGACTTTTTGAACTTCTGGCCTTACTTGTAGCCTATACATAGAAGATCAGCAATTAAGCATTTTCTTCCAGTTCTCAACCGTTCCCACATCTATAGGCTCCTGTTTCACGATCTCTTTAGCCTTTTCAACAAATTCAGGTCTAAGCTCAGGTTCCATAAGTTCATTTTCATATTCAGCAGCCATATGCATTATAGCAGCGCTTTTATCTTTCAATCCATATTGAGCTTTTATGATATTGAGGACCCGGTTTGTTTTTTCGTCAATGTTAATCATTGCTTGAACCATAATATAGACACCATATATATATGAAATAGATACCATATATATACATATTGATCAAGGAATAGATTAAAAGAGGAAAGTTTGGTCGTCATTGCCCACGTATCCACTTTACCGGAGTTAGTGCCATACCCCTAACCGGACTTCGGTGTTTTCCGGACCAACCTTTTCAGCTCTGGCCTTGTATCATACGAGGATCAAAATGTGTAGAGCCGCCCCGTTGCAGAACATTTGAGGAGTGAGACGAATGAAAGGACGGGGCAGCACTTATTTACATTTTATAGATATATTCGACCCTATTTATTTTTTTTGCTATTTACACTATCTCTCCAGCTACCCAGTACAGCAGTAATCCATTTTCATCATTCTCACGAATGCAACTATCATCAACATAGTAATCATGGATTTCAAATTCCTCCTTAAAACCCATAATTTCAGCTTCAACATTCTCAAAATTATAGATTTTTTCTATTTCCCATTCAATCATTGTTGGTTCATCGTTTTTTATAGAACTATCCTGAATTAGGGTAGACATACCATCAATATTTAATGAAGCTAACATTTTGAGCGCATCTATAATTGTCATTTTCGTCATTAAGCAACATCTCCATTCATTATTGAAATTTCAATAATTATATATCTTTATTAAAGTTCAGGATACAGAGATTTCTTAATGAAATGTTCATTACCTTTAGGCTTATACATGTTCAGAAATTCCCGAATAATCGGATTAACAACATATAACCCTCTTTTCTGAACGTTATCAGAGTCAACAAGTTTAATCAAAATTCCCTTTCTGACAAGACGCTTCTGGACATTAGTATTAGCCCTGCATGCCTCAAATATATCAAGGTCTTTGAGCTGGTATATCAGGTCCTCAGGCTCCTTAAGTGCCTTTGCAAGAAACTGAATAACGTCATCTAATGACCTGTCATAACGATCTACATTAATGTCATATAGTCCAAGATTAAAATGGACAAAGTTTATTAAATCACTAGCTATAGACTCGTTATTTCGGACAAAATCAAAAATCTGTTTTGCATCCTCAGAGGATATGGTAAACTCAATCCTGCATAACCCAAAAGTTTTCTGGTAGATTTTTATCTGAAGCTTTCTGCCTGCTTTTCCAGAATAAATATTATTCAGATAAACTATATCAGGATTTAAATCGACATCATCGATTGGATTTTCCTTATCATATTTGCGCTCAGGGACAGAAATGCTGTTATCAGCTTTAGAACCATCAAGATAAATGGTCCCGGACTGCGTGTTATATTTCTTGAAACATACTCCTTTTGCATACAACTTCCGGGAAATATCATCCACTGAAGCCGGATAAACCTCGAACGGCAATTCGATCTGAGAGAACTTTACCTGGACTGCCTGCAGTTCAACACCCCAGTACTTCAGAACAATTTCTTTGTAGAATTCCTTTGCCTGGTCTACGAAATCCCTGAAAGCTTTAACAAAATCAATGACTGTAAGTTTACAGTCAACAGGTAAGAAATTATCATCATAGATGACGTTGCAAGGCCTGATGTCATGGAGTTCTTGCAGGTAATGAATTACATTTACATGGAAACGCATTGCTCGACCGCCACGTAATTGTAAATCCCAGGAAGAGTATTTTGACTCTTTCCTGAGGACCTGCTCAAACCTGCCTTTTTTTATTCTGGCTCGCTTTATGTGCTGAATGTAACGGTCCCTCAATTCCTTGTCAAAAGTATGATCTTTTGTAACGTATTCTTCATCATAAACGAGGAAAAAGACCTTGTCAATGCAGACCCGCTCCAGGTCAAAGGTCTCAAAATAAGTTTCATCGAAATTTTTTCCTTTTTCAGCCTGGTAAAAATCAGACTGCAGGAAATTCTGCAATCCAGCCTTACAGTGATCATCCCTCTGTTTGCTGTTATGAATATCCATTTTTCAGGCCTCATCTGGATCCGGGCATTCATGCTCTGAATCATTCCAATAAGTCCTTCCACAGATGAGACATACGAAAGGTTCATCTTCTTCATAAGGACCATAACACATCAGATACACCCCCAGCCGTAACGTTTTACAACATCATGGTAAAACTGAGCAGGCCTGGTATAGTTCTTCAGAAGATCCTTAGAATGAAACTTACCAGGATTATTGTTGTAACGCTCCATCATCTCTTTTACAGATATTTGCTCGCTTGGCGTGAGGTCATCATAAACAAAAGAGATGATGAGGTTACTTTTGCGCCTCGACATGAAAATCACTTGAAAAAAAGAATTACAGGTCAGTAACCTGATTCTTTTCACGCTCTTTCTTCAGCTGCGCATTGAAGAGATCCTTATGACCGCCGCAAAAGTCAATGACCTTTTTCATGCTTGTGTAAGGTATGCGTAGCCAGTCGTCTTTTGAGGGCCCATACTTGAACCCGACAGTTCCTTCGTATTTTTTGCCACCGCTGACCTGGTCAGGGGAGAGAACAACAAAGGCCTCAGGAATTCGCAGAGAAGGGGAATCTGAGAAACCTGCATCTTTTTCTTTTTTACCGTTGGTCCCGGGAGATGCGGCACCTGGAAAGCCGGGGTTATTTTCTTCCATTATGCCACACTCCTGGACACTACTTTTACAACTGCACTGTCATTGTCCAGGATCTCCCAGGAAATGATTGAACCAACGGATATCCCGAGTTCAGAGCAGAGATGAGCCGGGACATTCGAGCGTTTATAGCGAGTTTTGGGACCATGCCCGCAGATCCGAGAGATGTGCTTCATCAGCAAACCCTCCGGACCAGGGCACAAAATGAGAACTCGGTCAAAAATGTTCTTAAGTCGTAGGGGTTGGATTTTTTAGACACGGTACTGCGTAAATTTAACATACGAAAAGCTAGAGGT
>JAUPKV010000352.1 GCA_030837265.1 Methanobacteriota archaeon | reverse complement strand
TCTTTTTCCAGGTATTACCACTATCCTTTCACTGTCTGCACAAACTGTGGTCCCAGATATACAACAGTTAGAAGGTTACCCTATGACCGGGAAAACACGACGATGGGAGATTTTCCCCTTTGCCCGGAGTGCGAAGCCGAATACACTGATCCTCTCAACAGGAGATACCATGCCCAGCCTGTTTGCTGCCCGAAGTGCGGGCCCGAGATCTGGCTTTCGGATGTAGAAGGAAATGTAATTTTTAAAGGCTATGAGGCAATTAAAGAGGCTTCGGATCTGCTCCAGAGTGGTTCGATTCTTTCTGTCAAAGGATTCGGGGGATTCCACATAGCCTGTAATGCCCGGGATGAGGAAGCCGTTCTGAGACTTCGGAAGAGGTTAAAGCGCCCAGAGCAAGCTTTTGCAGTTATGGCGAAAAATACTGAAGTTGTAGAGTCCTTTTCAGAAGTTGGAGGTGCAGGTAAGGAGTATCTCACATCTCGCCGCCGCCCTATTACGGTAATCCCTAAATTAAAAGAATTCATCCTTGCGGAATCCGTTTCTCCCGGACTACATAATGTAGGGGTTATGCTGCCCTACACTGGTACACAGAACCTGCTCTTCGATATTGAACCTGATGCTGTTTATGTTATGACCTCGGCGAACCTTCCGGGAAGGCCAATGGTTGTCGAAAATGGTGAAGCGCTTGAGAAACTTAAAGGAATTGTTGATTTTCACCTGCTGCATAATAGAGTTATTGCAAACAGAAACGATGATACGGTCATACGAATTGTTAACGGAAAAGCAGCCTTTATCCGACGTTCGAGAGGTTTCGTGCCTGAACCTATAGAGCTGCCATTTGAAGTAGAGGCTTCCATCGGAGTTGGAGCAGAAATGAACTCTACGGTGACAGTAGCAAAAGGAAAGTTAGCTTATATTTCGCAGTACATTGGAAACACCAATCACCTTGAGACCTTCAGGTACCATTCCAATGTTGTCAAGCATCTGACCCGACTTACTGGAATAGAGCCTATCCATTGGGGCTGTGATCTGCACCCTGCATTCAATACTACCCGTTTTGCACTAAAAATGGGCAAGGAAAATACACTCCCTGTCCAGCATCATCATGCTCATATGGTGGCACTTATGGCTGACAATTCCATGCCGAGTAACTCCAGAATATTGGGAATCGCCCTTGATGGGGTCGGATACGGCACCGACGGCACAGTCTGGGGAGGAGAACTTCTGGATTCTTCCTACTTCGGGTACGATCGCATTGGACATCTAATTCCTCAGCCAATGCCCGGAGGGGATCTTGCATCCAAAATTCCTTCACGGATGGTCCTGGGTATCCTGTTTGACCGGCTTGATAGGTCCGAACTGGAAAAGCTTCCTCTTAGTTTTCCGCAGGGGCAGCAAGAATTCTCAGCAGTTATGAAACAGCTCGAAAGAGGCATAAATATTTTTCAGAGCAGCAGTACGGGCCGAGTACTTGATGCGGCGGCAGCAATGCTTGGTATCTGCGAAGTACGCACTTATGAAGGGGAGCCAGCCATGAAACTGGAGTCTGCCGCAACGAAGAGTACTCATAAAGTGGACCTTCCCCTGGTCTTTAGAAAAGCTGAAATCTCAGGGCTGCCGGTACTTGATACGACCGAACTTCTTTTAGGAGCTTACGAGCTGATTGGAAAATATTCTTCTGCAGATCTGGCTTTCGCAATTGAGGACGGCCTTGCAAAAGGGATTTCGGAACTTGCAATTTCGCTTGCTGAAAAAAGGGGTATTGAAAAAATTGGTCTTAGCGGAGGAGTCGCCTATAATGATCACATTACTTCATGCATTGCAGAAACCGTTAGGGAAGGGGGCTTTGATTTTTTGACCCATATTCAGGTTCCGTGTGGAGATGGATGTATTTCTTTCGGACAGGCTCTTGCAGCCGGGGTGAGGCTAAACCCACTAAGAAATTTATAACTCCTTTATATACTTTTCCTAAATAAAGTTAGTATTCCTTGATTCAATTCCTGGTTAAAAACTGGATATCCATTCCCGCAATTTGTTTTCTTTTTTCTATTTATTTTCAGCATTAATTATTATTTATACTGAAATTTGATTAGAAAGAATGAAATACAAAAATTAAATAAATGATCCGTGCTTAGATAAGAATGGGAGCATAAATGGGGTTAGGTAGTATACGCATCAGAGTTGTAACAAGCAGGGATGAGATTTCCGGCTTGGGAATTGAAGAGAAGGCAGTACATCTGGCCTTTAGACCCTCGGATAGGGATCTTTTTAACCTGGTAAAAACGTGCCCAGGGATACAATTACTGCAACTTCCGGCATCTTCGTATGATGCTTTATCTAAATTCATTAAAATGTACCTTGCCTCCTCAGGCATTCAGCTTGTAAAGGGAGATGTGAGCGGCCACTGGCATGATCTCAATAATTATTTTGTAATCCCTGCTTACGTGCTGGAAAAGATAAAAGAATTGAAAGTTCAGGGAAGAACTGATGAAGATATAATAGATGAGATTACGAATATCCGAAAAATCAGCCCTGATATGATACTTCATTTACTCAATAGCTCTTTTCTGGCTTCAAACCCGGAAACTCCTCAGGTGAGTAAAATCTGAATTATACAGATCTAAGTAAAACATTTGTTTTTTTTCGTTACCAGTTTTTCCACCATTTTTTGGCTGTTTTCTGTTCTTCTATCTGCTTTAACCCTTCAGACTCAAATTTTTGCTGTCTTTTATATTTTCTGTTCTCCTCAGTGAGCCTGGTAAATTCTTCTTCTTTGCTTGCAAGTGTTCCTTTTAATTGCTTTATCAGCTCTTCTTTTTCCCTAAGCTGGATTGCCAGATTTTCATCTTCTTTGTAGTCCGAAAGTTGTTTTCCCAGCTGCTTTACTTTTGTTTCACTTGTAGCAAGTGAAATTTCCAGGTTATTTATTCTTTTTTCTCTCCCTACAAGTTTTTCCTCAACTTTTCGTATCTCGCTATCCATTGTTATATATTTCTCCGCGAGAATCCGGAGATCTTCTTCCTTTTTTGCAAGCCTTCCTTCAAGTGTACTTATGTCTTCTATTCTTTTAACAAGTTTGGACTCAAATCCTTCTATTTCCGAAAGTTGAACTTTTAGCTTGTCCTGCAGGGTTTTGACTTCGAGATCTTTTTCTTTAATTACATTTTCAAAAAACCTGATAGTCTCCCCCCTCTGGTCAAGCAGATTCTCCTGGTTTTTTAATGCTTCGTCTCTTTGAGCTAAATCAAAATGGAGATTTGTTATCTCGGTATTATTTTGAAGTACTTCCTGTTCAAGCTCAGTTTTCTCAGAATTCTCAATCTCAGAATTCTCAATCTCAGAATTCTCTATCTTATAATTCTCTATTATTCCACCTATGCTCGTGACCAGAGGAACCTTTTCCTCATCCTTCGAAGTATTAAGTTCTTCTATTCCAAGTTCTTCTATTCCCTGAAGAAACCTGACGTGCCCTCTGGTATTTTCGCAAATCTCAGTCCAGGCAAGAATCGAAGCTATTGGGTCTATTCTTGTGAACACGGAATCTCCTGTTTTACAGCCGTAGATTTTACTGGCAATATAACCTTCCATTGTATTCAGATCAAGATTAGGATCTCCCAGCTTTGAATCCGCAGCATTTCCCTTCTTCACCTGCCCCCCATTTTCCTTTAGACAATTAATAGCTTCGGTAAATACTTGCCAGGGAAGAAATGGCTGATCTCCCAGGTTGTCAACATAGATGCCGTCCTCCTCTAACCTGGCCGTGAAAAGTTTTTTACCTTTCATTACCGGGATCCTGGCAGGATTTCCTTTCATATCGAAATGTCTCTTAATTATTGTGATAACAGGATCTTCCATGTATGAGCCTCGTGACAGTCTCCTTCTCCGAATATAATAATTATAACGTCTAATAAAAGTTGTGTGATTTCACGAGTATTTAAGAAGTTAATTTAAACACAGGGATCTTTAAAATAACTTATTGACCAATGTACCATTTCAAATAACAACTATTCCTACTAATTGAACTGGAAAACAAACAGTTCATTTAAAAAACTCGAGAAGAAAAACTCATATACATAAGCTGCCGGTGCTGAGGTGCTGAACTATTCAGCATTTTAACATGTTGTCAAATTTATACTTCTCACACGCGGAAAACCCATTGATTATAATATACTCTTATGCTGTCACTATTGCTTTCAATCTAATCGCTTTTCTGTAACCCTTAAATAGTTCCAAAAAATTCATGTTCATACTTTTTCTTCTCACCCCGGGTATTTTTGCAGTATTATGAGAATTAAAATGACACACAATAGACCTGCTTCAACCATGAAACATTCCACGCAAGTTACTCGAAGACCAAGTTTTCTCCCGAATAGGGCAATATTTGTTGGAAGAGCAGTCTTAACATAACCAATTCCAAGGTGCAGCACCCGTGCAATGAAGAGCATCTCGAGACATTGAAGAGCGGTTATTTGTTCTATTACGACTACTGTGCCAGCTGCAGAGAGAACGGCAATCTGACTTAAGAAGCTTGCTGCAAACACAATAACTGCAGCGTCCGGTAGTTGAAGGGTGTTCATGAGTGGTTGAAGAACCTTTGCTGAGTACTCTGCCAGGCCAAGATTAAGGATAATGATGAATAAAAATGTAGTAGGAATCAGGACGAGGGCAACCTTTCCAAACTCACATGAGCTTATCTTGAGTATAGCTCCTGCTTTGGCTAACCATCTCGTTTCCTTTTCCTCCTCGGAGAGGGGGAGTTTAATGTTACCTCCATGCTCCGAAGGTTTTTTGAAAAGAGATCTTCTACCTATGAATATTCCAACAACTGCAATGCCAGAGAAAACCAGAAGCTCTAAAAAGAGGAGCATAAACCCTATCTCATAACCAAGTACTGCGAGTGCAACAGGTGCTTGGAAAAATATTGCACTGTGAAGCCCTTTTGGTAACTGAGCGATCAAAACTGTCACAATGACATCCCGCTCTCCAATAATCTTTTCACGAAAGAAGGAAGAGAGCATCCCCATTCCCGACCAGGAGCTTAAAAAAAAGAAGGTAAGAACAGAAGAGCACATTTTTGGAAGGTGAGCCATTTCTGCGATGGATGCCATGGGGATATTGGTGTATTCGAGATACCGGGTTGCCTTCAGGAGATTTGAAAGAAGAAAACCGATAAAAATTAGTGGGAGCATCATCGAGAATAGCTTCATAGCTTCAGAAAAAATTAGTGAATAATCCGTATTTGGTTCCTCCCGATTGGCTCCCGGATGACATAGCGGTCTTAATTTTATGAATATATGGAAATATTGAAAGTTTCAATCCTTATCCTTAATGACTGACCCGCAGGCGACTTTATGGAGTCCCCCTCTTAATTGAATCTCACCACTCCGGCACTCCTGCTTGACCATTGAGCACCTCCCGGCATATGGGCACCCTTCATCTGTGGTTTGAACCCCTTGATTATGGTATTCCGTCATTTCGCCACAAAAGGATAAGGCATTAATGAGCTCAAGTGTGTAGGGGTGCAGAGGGTTCTGGATCACGTCGTCTGTCGGCCCTTCCTCAACAATCCTACCCCGGAGCATTACCGCAATTCGATCACACATCCATTGCATAATTTCAATATCATGGGAGATGAGGACACAGGGTATTGAACGTTCTTTCTGTATATTTTTTATCAATGTGAGAATTTGTGCCTGTACAGAGAGATCAAGGTTTGATGTTGGTTCATCCGCAACGATCAGTGTTGGGTTGAGACTGATCGCACGGGCAATTACTATCCTCTGAATCTCTCCGCCGCTTACTTCATGAGGGTAGCGATTAAGGATCTCTTCACGTATGTTCATACTCCGAATGATCTCCTGTACTGTATCTTCGATCAAATCTCTCCTCCCGGAGAGCAGTAGACCTTCCACAAGAGAATCTCCAATTCGCATCCTTGGGTTGAGCGAGGACCTTGGATCTTGAAAGATCATCTGGAGGTTTGGCCAGTATTTCTGCAACTCTGACCCCCTGAGGCTTGTGACATCGAGATCGTCAATTGTTACTTTTCCGCTTGTTGGCTCTAACAAGCGTACAAGCATCTTACCCAGGGTTGTCTTTCCACACCCACTCTCTCCCACAAGCCCGAAAATTTCATCATTCTTAATTGAAAAGCTCACATCCCGTACAGCATGTAATTCTGCCTTTTGTAAAAAAAAACCACTTGTGTAGGTTTTAGAAAGGTGTTCAACTGCAAGCATAGTGACACCGAACTTCCCTATTCTCTCTGCGTATATCCGGATGATGCGTTGTACACCTCTCTTTTGCATATGGGCACCGTGGATGGAAACGGCACCCAGTTGGGAGTTGTATCAAACTCGGACTCATACCTGGGATCGGGGACATGCCCCTTGAAGGCATCGAAGACATCAACCCCTGTGTATATGGATGCCTGGGATCGTCGAGTATGTCCTGTGCAGGTCCTCTTTCAATAATTTCACCTGCATACATCACCGCAATATTTTCACATATCAGTGCCACGCCGATGTCATGAGTGATCAGCAGAAGAGAACGTCCGGCAGTGATGCGATCTATCAGCTTCACGGTTTTGTTCCTGAGTATCGTGTCCAGCCCGGTCGTCGGTTCGTCTCCGATAAGGAGACCTGGATTTTGTGCAATACCCATCGAAATCAAAACCCTCCTGTTCATTCCCCCGGAGAGCTGATGTGGGTAGCGATCCGATACATACGGGTCAAGTCCAACTGAGCTGAGGAGATCGAAGACCTTCCCATAGAGTTGTTTTTTATCCTGAGAGCCTCCGTTTGGCTGTACTGCTTTCTGAATCTGGCCCTTAATCTTCATAAGAGGGTCAAGAGAAGAGAGATGCTGGGGGATCAACCCGATCTCCCCACCCCTGATCTTCACCATATAGTCCCGATCTGTCCCAATCAGATCGCGATTGTGAAAAACGATCTTCCCGGATACTCGTGCATTATGTGGGAGGAGCTTCAGTATCGTCTGGGCAAGCACAGATTTGCCGCACCCGGATTCTCCGATAATAGCCATTCTCTCTCTTTCCTTCAGGTCAAAATCAAGACCGTTCACTGCCCTGACCAGGCCATTCGTCGTGAGAAAGGTTGTATTCAGCTCTCTGACACGCAGAATTGGCTCTCTGCCTGTTTCATTAGTAAATTCATGAGATAAGGTATCCATAATCTCTTCTCCCGTTCATTGAAAGTCATTCTTCTCCATCCTCATCGGATCAATTCTCTCTTTTAGCCAGTCACCAAGGCAGTTGAATGAGATTACTATAATGATGATACATAGTCCTGGGAAGATCATCGTCTGCGGGGCAGTCTCCATGAAAGCGATACTTCCCTGAATCATCGATCCCCACTCCGGAGTTGGAGGTTGAGCCCCGAGGCCGAGGAAGCTCAGGCCGGTGATATGAAGAATTGCAGACCCTACATCAAGTGTGGCAAGGGCAAATATCGGGGAGAGTACATTTGGGAGTACATGTCGCCTGATGATATAGTATGAATTTCCTCCCATAAGCCGAGATCCTTTGACAAAATCCTTCTCTTTTACCTGGAGAACAGATCCCCGAATAATTCGTGCATAACTTACCCACCACATCACCGAGAGCGCGAGAACGATGCTGAAGAGTGAAGCTCCAATTAATCCAACAAGTGCTATAGAAAGGATCGTTCCCGGAAACGCCAGGAAGAGATCCACAATACGCATTATGGTCTGATCAACAATACCTCCAAAAAACCCGGCAAGCAATCCGATGAAGGTACCGAGTACGACACCGATTGCAACGACGGAAAGGGCGGTTGCCAGTGAGGTCTGCGCTCCATAGATCACCCGGCTAAGAATATCCCGGCCGTGATGATCTGTTCCAAATGGATGTTCCATACCTGGTTTTGCAAGCCGGTTGTCAAGATCTACAGCATTTGGATCATGGGGAGCTATGGCACCGGGAAAGATAGCCATAATCGCAAAAGCAAGTAGAACTATGCAGCTGATACTCATTTTTATATTCATACCTGGGGACTTAAGCTGGAGAGGATGACTTCTCTGCCCTTTTCCATAAAAGACGTTATCCATGAATGTTTCCCCCTGGTTTCATCCTTGGGTCGATGTAAATGTACAGAATATCAACAAGAATATTGACGATCACAAATATCAGAGCGATAAGAAACACAAATCCTGCAATGACGGGATAATCCCTGCTCATTACCGATGTCAGAAGAAAGTTCCCGATCCCTGGCCACCCGAAGATTTGCTCGATGATCACCGTGCCGCCGAGGAGCGTTCCGATGTCGAGCCCCGCCTGGGTGACAACAGGGACAGAGGCGTTTCGAAATGCATGCCTCACCACAACCGTTCTCTCCTTCAGGCCTTTTGCATAGGCCTCGAAGACATAGTCTTCGGAGAGGGCGTCGAGCATGCTCTCCCGTGTTATTCTAAAAATTCTTGATATCTGGAGGAAACCGAGTGCCAGTGTCGGAAGGATAAGGTGTTGTATCCCGCCATATCCGAATGAAGGGAGGATATCCAGGTGGATCGAGAATATGAGGATGAGCAGCAGTGAAAGCCAGAAGGACGGTATTGAGGTTCCCATCGAAGCGATGAAGTTTCCGAATATATCAACCGGTGAATGAGGCCTCATGGCTGACAATACCCCAATGCTGATGCCCACAAGCAGTGCAAGTACCATCGCCGTCACTGCAAGGATGAATGTTGCGGGAAAGCGGGCAGTGAACTCTTCCAGAACCGGATCACCTGTCCGGAGGGATATGCCGAGGCTCCCGGAGAACAGGTTTGTCATCCAGGCGGCATACTGTCTTAGAAAAGGTTCTTCAAGCCCGTAATTGTTCATAAAAAGTAAAACGGCCTCTCTTGTCGGCTCGTTTCCTGTCTCCTGTGTTAGAATTATCTCGGCCGGATTC
The DNA here is from genome assembly GCA_030837265.1 of Methanobacteriota archaeon. The sequence goes on along the minus strand of JAUPKV010000352.1, from coordinate 2,116 downwards.
CCCGGTGCAAAGTACATTATCGAAAATGCGAGGATTGATGCAAGAAAGATCGTTAGAAGAGCCCACGGTATCCTTCTTGCTAATAAGATAGGTATATCTCCGGCCATGATATTCCTTCTTAAGGTTCAATACGGACCGTGCTCAGGTCGATACCATAGACCGAGGCAGGGAACTTGAATCCTTTCACAGATTTTTTATATGCAACGATTTTCTCGATGTCATACAACGGCATGCAGGCATACTTTTCCTGAATATATAGGTATGCGGCACTGTAATCTGCATCTGCATTGGTAGCAATAGCTGCTTCGATCAGTTTGTCGAGCTCTGCATCATGATAAGATGCCGGCCATGATCCCCAGACGGAATGATACTTTCCGGTAAGTGGTCCTTCTGGCAGACCCGGGACTCCCCAACTGTGGTGCAGGTACATATCATAACTGCCTTTTTTACGTTCTTCCCCTGCGGCACCGCTTTCCAGAACAAGGATATTGACCTCTACCCCGATCTTTTTCAGCTCACTCTGGATATAGACAGCAATCGAGTCGGAGTTTGCTTCACCCTGAGGAACGACATATTTCAGAGTCAGTCTCTGTCCATCTTTTACCCGAATTCCGTCGGTTCCGGCAACTACCCACCCGGCCTGATCGAGGAGGTTCTTTGCCTTTTCCGGGTCATAGGAGTATTCTGTTCCTGCAAGGCTGCTTGCCCACGGGTATGTCGAAGATACAACCGAGTACGCAGGTTTTGCAGCACTGGCGAGAAGTTCTTTAACCATTTTATCCCGGTCAAGCCCGAGGTTGATCGCTTCCCGGAGATGAACATCACTAAGTGGCCCTTCACGGCAGTTCAGTTCTACAACCTGATATCTTCCGTAGGACTGCTTTTCAACGATGATATTCGAATCATTCATCATCTGGGGAACCTGCTCATATGGGATCGTTGAATGGTGATCCGCCACACCAATAATGTCGATGTCGCCCGCGCGCAATGCCGATACACTGGAATGGCCATCAGGGATTACCCGATATGAAATCCTGTCTATTAGCGTTCCTTCACCTGAAGCCCGATCATGTCTCAGAAGTTCTGCGCTCTGTGCCTTTACATAGTTTTCAACCTCGAACTTTCCTGTTCCAATGAAGGATATAATCTCTCCATCGCTACTCCATGCAGGTTTGACCGAAGTTGGTGCGATAACCTGGGTAGTCGACTCCGATGCGAGTGATTTGATAAAGGCTCCATATGGTTCTTTCAAAGTGGCCTGAATTGTATTATCATCAACCCCGCGCACATCGGCGATCTTTGAGAACGCAATATCACTTTTCCTTGGCCCCTGATTGCACCATTTCAGGAACCATGCAGCAGAACTCGCGTTCCATTGAGTTCCGTCATGGAACTCTATCTCTTTATTGAGGTGGAATGTATAGGTCAATTTGTCTTCAGACTCGTTCCAGGAACTAACAAGACGGCCGGGAACCGGCTTTCCATTGGAATTGATATCGAGGAAAACATCATAAACATTCATCTTCATTTCTGATCTTGAATCAAAATCTGCGGGTCCGGCAACGATGAGCGTCTGAACGCTATCCTGTGTCTGAACGCTATCCTGTGTCTTTACACTTTCTCCGATACATCCGGCAGTAATAATCATACATCCGACAAGGCAACAGATGGCCAGTAAGTCCCGTGAGATAAAACGTATTCTCTTCAATTTCAGTCCTCTTTCGGTTTTTCAGCGGTATAGCAGAACTGACCGTGTCCATGTGAAATTCGATACAGATAGGGCATCCGCTGTCTTTTCAAGGTCTCAATCTCATGCATGGGCTCAGAGAGGACATGGGAGTATCTGGCAGATTTCAGGAGGTCTACAATGACTCCGGGTTTTACACCGCCATTATATGGAAGGTTTACAACCTGCCCCCCACTTCCAAGAGTAAGCCACGGGTTCCTCCTCTCTGAGAGGAGAATCCATATGTTCAAAACCTGTTTCTGGATCGCAATTCCCCGATCGTCTCGAGGTCCGTGAAGAAAAAAGCAGAGTCTTCCTCCGGGACGTAATACCCGCATCCATTCACGAACCGCAATCTCAGGATGCGGAAGCGTCCAGAGAACCGCCCTA
>JAUPKV010000351.1 GCA_030837265.1 Methanobacteriota archaeon | reverse complement strand
CTCGAAACATGAGTGAGTTGATTGTTTTTGCATTTTCGAACGATAAAGGCGCATCTGAAATGGATGAAACCATCCAGCGTCTTAAAAAGGAGCAGTTAATCACACTCGATGACGCTGCAATCGTCGTTCGTAACCATGATGGTAAGGTCAAGGTAAAGCAGGCGGTAAACCTTGTAGGTGCAGGTACTGTAGGTGGAGCATTCTGGGGTATGTTGATTGGACTGCTTTTCTGGGTACCCTGGTTGGGCCTGGCAATCGGTGCCGTAACAGGTGCAATTTCCGATAAATTTACTGATTACGGAATCAACGACGAATTCATTAATGAAGTTGCTGGAACAATCGAGCCCGGCGGATCTGCCCTCTTCCTGTTGATCTCACAATGGACTGAGGACAAAGTTCTCGGCGAATTGAGCAAATTTAATCATAAAGTAGTGCGCACTTCTCTTTCCAAAGAAGAAGAACTCAAACTTAAAGCTGCTTTCGGAGCCGGACAATAACTAAAGATATGTATTTGTCGTGGGAGTCAGTTGCTGAAAACCAAAAGCACAAAAACTCTATATTTTTTCAAATATTTTTTCAAAAATAAAACAAGCATTTTTTGAATATGCGAAACAAGTTATCAGCTTTTGATACTCCCAGTTATTTTGCAAAACAGATTCTGCCTGAGGAATCAGACATTCTGAGAAGATAGATAGTAGAGGACAAAGGCGATAGACCTGGATCAGTTTTCGAAGGCATTGAGAACATGCTGCTGTTTATTTGCCGTTTATAACTCTCCGGCTTTCAATTCTGCAATATAAGGATCATAAGCTGCAGTTGAACCGCCTGAACTGTGTGCAACATAATAGTCCGCAACAATCGAAGCTTGCTGCTCGCGATTATAATCACGCAAATGCTTTTTTGCACCAAGCCTGTAAGCATACCCCGAGCTTGCTTGCGCATGAATTGCTTCAATAAGGTATTGCGAACCAGCATATTCCATTTGCGCAACATGGGTTAACTCATGAATAAGCCACTTCATTTCGGAGTTATCCGATGCCTTGTTAATCTTTCGACTGAAATTGATAGTATGGAAGGTTGTAACACCCATATCTGAGCATCGGTTTATTTTCGCTCCGATCCGAGCAATGAGCGAACATTCGTCGATACGCACCTGCCAATAAATGATGCTATCTCCAAATACGCTTCGTGCTTCCTGTTCCTCTAGTGGGGTAAGACTGCGGGTATTAGGCTTAACGGCTTGCCATAACGAATCGATTGCTTCCGGGAAAGCATAAAAGTCGATAACTTTTGCGATAATCCGGCCGACCCTTACAGCAAAAGACAATAGGCCACACCATATCCATTTGCAGAAGTACTTTTCTCCCTGTGAAATCCGGATTTCGACAGCTTTCAAAGTATCACCCATTTTAGAAGTGCTTTCTCCCAGGTCCCGCATCTTTCCGATTTATAAATGTACATATTACAAAAAGATCTGTGAAACTGCTGTGAAACTGAATTGAAAATTTATACATCCCAAGAAACACTGATTTCCAGATTTCTCACCTGAATAAGTTATCTACTTTATGTCTCATTTAAGTGACGCCGGTATTACCCCGATACAGAACTTTATCTGCATATTAAAAAGGAAATATTATCAAGCTTAGAGTATAGTATTTTTCCCCCATAAATACTGTATTTTTATCCTGGATCTCAACAGATTGTCGTTAATATCATCTCTATTCAGGCAATTATACAGTATTTTTAGGAAAACAAATGTATACTAAATAAGAATTGAAGACCTGAGAAAGCAGATAGACTTAATAAGTGATCAATTAGGCAAGAAGGATGACCAGATAAGTCAGCTAAACGAAGTCATACAGAAACAAGCAGTATATATTCAGAGCCTAATTCCAGAAAACGGCAAATTGAATGTGAAACTCTTACCACAAAATACAGAGAACAATAAACCATTGTGGAAGTTTTGGTAAATATCTTACACATTAGTTATTATTTAGTTTATTAAAATAATTGTTTTAACCTTCTGCTTTATATTCTTTTTCATCTGTATACAAATAAAAAATATTAATTTACTTAGAAACATCTGCCTATGATACAAAGCTGGTTTATAAATAACGAATGACACTGCAGATGATTCTAAAAAACTAGATGATGAAGTTCAACAAAAAATAATTACTTCACTAGAGAAAGAGTTAAAGAGTTTTAAAACAGATCTGACTAACAAAAGAGACCTTTTGGCTAATTTAGACATGTCTGTCAATTTAAAGCCTGGTCGATGCCAAGCGTCTCTTAAACAAAATATAGGAACCTTTCCTAAAATAGGAAAACTTCGGTAGTGTGCTAATCTTTCTGTAATTTGCTCTGCAATCTATACACAGTTTTTATTTAAATATGTGTATTTCATGCATTTTTTGCCTCATTTTTGGGTCAAAATTGGGTCAAAAACGGTTAAAATGCACAGGTTATACGGTTAAACCTATGCATATTAAAGAGAGTTTTAAGACGAAATTATTTCAGGATAAAACATTACAACGGAATAAACAAATGCTTTTATTCATTGACTTACTTTAGTTTGATATACCTTCCCGTTTCTGTTTACATTTTTTAATACTTCTTAAAAATCTGCTTTTATCTATTGTTAGAGACTTTGGTAACAAGGCTTATTAGATGTATAAAAGTTGTAATCTTTGGAATTATTTCAGTTATGATATGCACACTATTGAATGCGAAATAATTTCAGGACAGAACACTTACTAACTTTTAAAAGCAGTTAGTAACATGGTTTGAATGTAGCCATCACTTAATAAAACAAAAAGGAGTGAAATAATATGATAGATATTAAACAAGTAACAGCAGCTACAAGCAATGACAAAAAAGCCGCGATCATAATCGCCGCAGTCAAAGAAGCTCAGACAATCTCAACATCACAAATTGATAGGAAGTCACTTACAAAAGAGCAGTTTTCTGAAAAAATATTACCTGGAATAAGTACGGATAAAGACGCCCCACCATGGGTACACGAACTATTAGATTATCTTTGGGATCTTTTCTTTTAAAAATAAAAAGCTCGAATTGACCGAGCTTATTTCCTTTTTTGTTTAAATATCCTTTTTTATGTCAGTGTTGCAGATTTGCTGCAGCAATTCCCGTTTTGAACAAAAACACATGCTATAGAGGGATAGAGCTACGTAAGCTGTCAACCACAAAGTAGCGGGCATTGAGAGGATAATTAATTATCAAGTGGTCATACAGGTTTCATAATACATTTGCCAAAGTTTTTCAAAAAACGTGGAT
>JAUPKV010000350.1 GCA_030837265.1 Methanobacteriota archaeon | reverse complement strand
TACTGCAAACCTGCGTTACACGATAAAAATCGATAGCAATACACCTGCCGGAAATTATGAGCTCCTTCTACCAGTAAATTATGAATATCAGGCAAATGTCCGGACCACAACTGCGGATGTTATAAACATGGGGCTTACAAACGCGGGTTTTACAAGAGAGTATCAGACAAAAACAGAAACTCTCAGGTTACCTGTTTCCGTGAAAAGCGAACCTATGTTCGAAATAACCAGCGTTTCCGGAGACCTCAAGCAGGGAGAGACCGGTATTATTGAAGTTACCTATGGAAATGCGAGGGAGGAAGTAGCAAAAGATGCCACAGCTCGGATAATTGTCATGAGTCCCCTGAGCACACCTAACTCTGTAGTAAGACTTGGAGATATCGGACCAGGAGAGAACAGGACTGCCAGATTCGAGATTTCGGCAAAATCCGATGCCATAGTGAAGAACTACGGCATCAACAGTGAAATAAAATATATTGATGAAAATGGGGAAACCTCTTTTTCGAAAAGCATGAAAGTAAATGTCCCACTTAAAGCCACGGAGGAGAAGATCAGCATAACAGGCGTGGCGATCATACTGATTATCCTTATAGCTCTTTATCAGATCATAAATGTCCACCGTAAAAGAAACAATAATAGTGATAATTCTTCAGGTGATGAGAATGAGTAAAAATGGATTTTTTACTGCTGTCCCAGCTCTTTTGATCCTTTGCCTTGCAGTCCTGCCCGTGCAGGCAGCTTTCCCCCAAAGTTTCGACATTAGCAAAAACTACTACACCGTAGACGGAGGGCCTGACCTTACTGCAACACTTATTGGAGACAATGAGTATTACAGAGGAGATACTGTAACCCTTAACATCGAAATGATGAACAAGGGCGCGATTTCTGGCTTTAAGTCCGAAAAGGATGTCGAAATGGGAAGTTATATGGACCAGATGCTCCAGCAGGCAGAAATGCAGTATGAAGCTCAGGCTACAACCGCAGTAGGTATTCTTGCGACCCTCAAGTCCGACAATCCGAATATAAAAGTCAAATCAGGGCCCCAGGAAGCGGGCACTCTTGAGCAGGGAAAACGAAGTTCAAGCCCCACAAAATTTACGATTGAGATTAACAAAAATGCCACTGAGGGCACCTATCCTTTGACACTTGAACTTTCGTACAAATACCAGAACAACGTCCAGGTCGGAGGGGATGAATTTGATAGTACTACGGGCGTTGTGACAAATAAGGAAGTAGGCATCTGGTATGAAAATAAAACTCAGGCCCAGACCATGGAAATTGCGGTCAAAAAAGAGCCTTTCTTCCAGATAACAGAAGTAAAAGGGGAACTTCGTCCCGGCAAAAAAGGGATGCTCTATGTCACATATAATAATACAGGAGAGGAACCTGCAAAGGACGCCACTGTCAGGGTAAGTGCATCCGATCCATTCAGTACCACTGATGACCAGGCTTATCTTGGAGAACTGAACCCCGGAGAAAGTGCAGTCGCTGCTTTTAATCTTGACGTAGATGAAATCGCAACTCCTAAACCATATTCTCTCAATAGCGAGATACTTTATGAAGACACTGGCGGACATGACAAGATCTCAGACAGTATCAAAGTCAACATAGAAGTCTTACCTGCCGAAAAAAGTAAGCTTTCAGGATTTGGGATTGGGACAGGTTTTTCATTTATAGCTCTTGCCGCCTGCTTTATAATGTTAAAGAAGAAGAAACAGGATTAAGGAAGAAGAAACAGGATTGAAGTTAATGAGAAAACTGAGTTAAAGGATCAATCGAAAAGAAAAAAACATGTTATAGCTATCAGTTTTACCATTCGGCTTGAGAATCAAATCAAGATCAATCAAGGTAGAATGGTACGATTGGTTTTTTCTTAAAGGGTCTACCCCGATAATTAAAATTTGCTTCATTGGTCATCGGTTAAGGTCATAAATACCATTACTTTGATTTATGACCGTATAAACTCTGTCTCCGGGTTTTATATCCAGCAGTTTCCTTCCTAAATCAGTAAAGTGAAGGAATGTGTCTTTTTTTAATGAGACAATTTTGAGGCTTGGAAATGATCCGAATCCAAGTAAACTTGTGTGAAACTAAAGAAAAGCATCTCTCTGCAGTGGATAAATTATGTAAAAAAGTAAAGATTTATTTATTTGTCTGTTGATAAAGAGAGGTATATTAAAAGAAATCTTTCAGAAGTGGCCGCAATGGCCTTTCAAATTTCTATAAAATGGACGCCCCTAATTAAAGTCACCTAATCTTTTTGAAGGTTTTCTCATGGATAGTTATAGTATATTTGTTGTAATGCTTGTCGCTTATATAGCCATACTTGTAGGTATTAGCTGGTATTTTAACAGCAGACAGAAGTCTATTACTGATTTCTGGCTCGCAGGGCGCATGATAGGGCCCGTAGCCATAGGTTTTTCAGCTGCAGCATCCTGGTTGACAGCCGGAGGGATTCTTGCAGTTGTAGGGTATTTTATGCTTCAAGGAATGGGCTCAATCTGGGGATTTGTTGCTCCGAATATCCTTGCCCTTATTGTAATTGGCGTACTGGTGGGAAAGATAAAAAGCCTGCCTGCGATTACACAGCCCGAACTTCTTGAACAACGCTACGGCAGTGCGATCAGACTACCAATTGCCCTGATTATCACTGTTGTTATGATACTTTTTTCCGTCGCCGATATTACAGGACTTTCTCTGGTGCTGCAGATCTTTTATGGGCTTGATCCTCTATATGCAGCAGCCATTATTGCAATTTCAGTTTCTCTCTATGTGACCCTGGGAGGGCTTTCGGCAGTTATCTGGACAGATGTTATCCAGTTTTTATTCCTGGCCATCTTCGCAATAGGAATAGCTTTTGCAGCAGTAGGAACGGTTGCTGACGGTGGACTACATACTACTGCTGTAAGTCCCTCGGAGCTTTTTGGAAGCTTACCTGCAGACTGGTGGAATCCTTTTTCAATAGGGATACCTCTGGTACTGATCCTTAGTATTGCTATAATTCCCGGCTGGATTACCGAGCAGGATCCCTGGCAGAAAGTCTGGGCTGCAAGAGATGAGAAATCCGCGAGATTAGGGATGATTTTTGGCTCTCTTATGCTTGCTCTGGTCTTTGCAGCCTGCGCAGTAGCTGCAATAGCTCTCAATAATATATATCCCGAAATAGCAAAAATGGGCTATCCCGCAGGAATGGAACTGGCAGAAACTTCACTCCTTAACTTTGTCAACACACGTTTTGCCTCTGCTCCAATTGTGATAGCTTTCAGTGCAATAGGGCTTGCAGCAGCATCTATGTCCTGTACTGACACTTTTTCAACATCAGGTGCCTCATGTGTCTCAAGGGATATTTTCCAGAGGTACATAAAACCCGATGCAACAATGAAAGAGATGCTTACAGTAAACAGAATCAGTGTAGTTGCCATTATACTTGCGGCAACAGCAGGCTCATTTGTGATTCCCAATATTATCGATGCTATTCAAATTGCAACCTTTATTGCAAGCTCTTCCTATTTCTTCCCCCTGATGGGCGGTCTTTACTGGAAGCGAGCTACAAAAGAAGGGGCTTTTGCAGGAATGGTTGTTGGATTTGTGGTTCAGGTTGCACTTGTAGCTCTTGACCTAATTAAGACAGCTCCATTGGCTACTAACTATCTTGAAACTCTCCATCCTATTTTAACAGGTCATGGAGTTATCGTTGGAATGACTTTAAGTGCTATTGTTTTTATCGGAGTATCCTTAATGACAAAGCCCTCCAGCAAAATTAACCTTGCACCCTTTTTCGAAGAGGAAGCAGAAGAACTTTCCAGTCGCGAAGCTAGAGGGATCAATGAAATGGACCAATCATATAGTGCCTTTCTTACAAATATAAATGAAAAAGTTACTGGAGAACGCGCTCACCTCCAGCTAAACCTGCGAGCATCAGAAAATCTCAAGTGGCAAGAAATGATAGAGCAGCTTAAGGTCAGCTATCCTGCCTGGGTAACTCCAACAGGGCTTGACTCAGTATACAGATTGACTCACGGAGATATGCTCGCCTGCGTTGCTATTACGAGAGGAAGTGGAGAAAGGGATATCTGGCTCAAAGCCGAACCTACACTTGAAGCCGTGGGGAAACAAAGGAAAGAGCTTTTCGCAGCTTATCAGGAGCTTAAAAACGTATTCGTTAAGAAAGGAGTGCAACTTAACTTCAACTAAATGGATTTCGGTTGAAAACGTGACCTGAAAAAGACTGCGGGATATAAATGAATCCTCAAAACATATTTATCCCGATTATCAGTCTTTTTTCACCATTTAATTATTTAATATTTCTATAATTTATCAGCCTTTATTTTTTTCGGTCTTATTTTTTATTCATAAGGAGATAAATTGTCAGATTTAAGTGATTTTAAGATGGTTTCTTTACCAGAGCAGATGTCATCCACCGAGAAAACTTCCAGGTTATAGACTCCTTTATATCCTGATAGTAGTTTAAGGACCGAAAAATCAGTACACCCCTTTCCAGGAGCCATGTGCTCATCTCCATCATATTTATTTGTCCATTGGCCCATGTTGTCATGCAGGTGAAGATGAACAATATGTTCTTGCAGGGTTCGAACAAAGGTTCGGAGTTTTTCTGAGTTGCCCCCACATGTAAGATTGGCATGTCCTATATCAAAAGTAGCTTTAAGATGCTCGGAATTTACAGCTTTGATGGTCCTGGAAAGCTCTTCTGCTTTATAGCATAGATTCATAGGGTCTGTACCTTCTTTGTTCTCAAGCCCCAACGTAACTCCATAATCTTCAGCTATAGATGAAAGAATGTGGAGATTTTTAACCATAGATAAACAGGCTTTTTCCCTATCATTCCCCACTCTTCCAGGGTGCAGTACCACTATCCCGGCCCCTGTCCTGTTTGCAATGGTAATTGACTCTTCCATGATGGCAAAGTCTCGCTCACCCATCCTTGCAGTGTCTATGTTTAAGGCAAAGGGATATTTAGGATCTGCAGTAGAATAAGGAGCATGAACAGTACATTCAAAATTATAAACAGATATTTCATCAAGTATTTTTTCTAGTTTTTCCATCTCAAGGCTCGAACCGTTGTAAATGCCTAGTTTGGGAATGTACAGCTCTATGAACCGAACGTGACCTTTCAATTCTTTGAGTGCACCGGCAAAAGAGGAAGCTCCGAAAATCACGTACGAAGTAAGGAGACTAAATATAAATCTTTTTTCGACTCCTTAAGGTTATACTCCAGAGAAAAGTCCTATCAAATTAAACTCAAATTCTTTTACTTTTCTGTGAACAAAGATTTTAGTCGACATATTTATGAAAAATAAAGCATTGCCAGTTGAATAATACGGAAATATTTATGAAGTTTCGTGGGAAAATATATTAATTTAGTAAATAACTATTTTATTTAAAGAGTATACAATGTAAAATTATCTCAATTTTTTAAGTGAAATAAATCCTCTTTATTTGTTTCTGTAAGAAAATAATGAGCTCAATAATACATACAAATTATAACTATTAATCATACAAGAACGATTTCCGTAAAAAAGACAGTTACTATAAAATTAAAAGTATATTATTTATAAAATTAATAAAAATGCCTGTAAAAAAGAATCGGAATCTTTATATTATATTAAAAGGAGTTGAATTTATTTTTTTTTATATAAATGCATATTTGCACGTTTTTATCAGACATATATATCATATAAAATTGATTGTATATTAAAAAAGTAGATAAAATTAGTTTAAATGCATTGAAATTTCGAAAGGTTTATGAATGATCCTCTCTAATCAAAAATTCAATGTTTGTCATTCGTTATTTTTCGTTGAAAGAATAGGCAGACGATACAAAAAAATGTAAAGCGTTTTTTCAATCCCGCCTTATTACATGTAATAACATAAAGGAGGAAAATGAATGGAACCACTCATAAGCATGGGAGTTCTCGCACTTATCGGAGCAGCGGCGACCATCGCAGGTGCCTCAGAGGACCTGGAATCCGACGTCGGGTCGCAAAGTAACGCTAACTCGCAAGTGCAGTTGGCTCCCCAGATGGGTTACGTACATCGAATTTATAATAAAGCTATTGCTGGTGAACCGGTCTCCAACGCATTGATGTGTACAATCGGATCTACTGGAGCTCTTGTCTTAATAAAACACTTCGGTTTTTCCCCACTCTTTGCACTGGTTATTGGAGCCCTTATTGCAGCTATGGTACATGGAAGCTATTCCGTAACAGCAATTATGGGCAGAGAAGCCAGCCAGGCTCGGTTTAAACAGCCTATATATCTGGACTTGATAAGGTCTCACACACCTACGATTATGGCCTTTGCATTTCTAACAACGTTCTCTACCGAGGTAGTCTCGTACCTCATGGTATATTCACTGGCTCATCCTTTCCCATTCGTCTTATTGTGTTTCCTATGGGGAGTTGTAGTAGGTTCAGTAGGATCTGCCACTGGTGACGTCCATCTTGGTGCAGAGCGTCAGTTCCAGCAACAGCCTTTTGGTGAAGGTCTGAATGCTTCACAATCAGGAAACATTGTCCGTAAAGGCGAATCTGGCTTGAGGAATGGTATTGATAACCTCTGGTTCTGCTCAAAGTTCGGCGGACCGATGACAGGTGTTTCTTTTGGAATGGTCGTGTTCCTGGGTACCTGGATTATAGTAGTCTTTGATCCGGCAAAAGGAGTTGGAATGGGCTGGCTCTCTAATCTGTTAGGTATGGTTATTGTTATTGTGTTCGGTATCTGGAACTGGCATATTGAAAAAGAAACCCGTGACAAATTCGGGCCTTTCAAGGAAGACAAGGGCGAGGAGGCATAATTATGATAGATCTCGTAGGACTTATTGCGCCCAATATTTTGTGGATTCTCGCAATTGTAATCGGTGGTACTTTAATTTCTATTAGTGTTCACTTTATACCTGTGGGCGGCGCTCCCGCAGCAATGGCACAGGCGACAGGTATCGGTACTGGTACTGTAATGCTTGCAGCCGGAGCCGGAATTGCTGGAATAATAGCTGCCGGTGCTGTAATGGATTTAAATCAGGATATCGGTGTTGTTCTTGGTGCAGCGGCAGTAGGCGCTGCGGTCATGTTAGCTGCAACAATGATAGTTGCTACCTGGATCTACGCTTATGGTGTGGGCGTTATGCCGGTTTCGGCAAAAGTAAAGTACGACCCCATAACCAAGTACAGACAGGACCTATACGTCTCCAAGGGTACTGAAGGACATGGTATTCCAACTGTTGCTTACGTAAGCTCGACTATAGGAGGTCTTCTCGGAGGTCTCGGAGCAGGTCTTGCATATTATGCTCTTATGAAAGTAGGTACCTATGCTTATGCAGGAGTAATCCCTCTCGAGGTACATAATCTGAACCTTGTAGGTGTTGTAGCTACTTTTACGATAGGTTTCTTCTTTATAAACTCGGTCATCCCTTCGTACAACATCGTCGGTACTATTGAAGGGTTCCATGATCCGAAATTCAAAAGATGGCCAAAGGCTGCTGTTGCTTCCTTCCTTGCATCAATCCCTCTGGGTATTGTAGCAGTAATAGCAGTTGGAGCTCTTGCATTTGTAGGAGGTCTTTAAATGTCAGAACATAAAGTGATCCCTCCAAACACATTGGCAGCTTTTGGAATCGTCGGAGGTCTCGTAGGAATATATCTTGCTTATTTCCTTTCCCCAATGAACCCTATATTCTTATTCTTCGGGGCTCTTGGGGCAGTCTGCGCCAGTATCTGGGGTGCTGACGTAGTCAGACGTGTTGCCAGTTACGGACTTGGTACTGGTGTTCCGTCAATAGGTATGCTTGCCCTTGGTATGGGAATTATTGCCGTATTATTCGGACTTTCCCTCAGTCTGGGCCCAGCAGGTCCGCTTGCAGCATTCATTATTTCATGCGTTATCGGCGCCATAGTTGGTATTATTTCTGTAAAGGTAGTCGGGATGACTATCCCAATCATGGTACGTTCAACAACAGAGATTGCCGGGGCAGGAGCTATCCTTATTCTCGGATTCAGTATTGTAATTGCGGGATCCCTTGATTATGGAGCAGTTGTCAAAGAGGTAATTACAACAGGTTTCATTATGATGATTTACATTGCCGGCGGAATGGCAATGCTGCACCCGCACAACTCAAACCTTGGACCTGACGAAACACAGGACAGACTCCTTTCACTCTCTGCGGAAAAAGCAGGAATTGCAATGGTTCTCACAGGCTTATGCTCTGTAGCAGGCATGGGAACAATTGCTGTAACAATGCTTATTGGAGTCTTTATCTGGTACGTAGGCTTCAACAAGTACTATGGCTTTGTCAAGAGAGATGCATACAAGGTTGTCGATATAGGTATGCTGCCCACTGAGGAGGAGATGGCATGACCACAGTTCGCATAGCCCCTGAAATGCATTTAGTTTTAGACATAGATAGTGCTACGGTTGCACAAGAGAATGAGGGCGTCCTCCTTTATAGCCTGGAACCTGTCGTTGAAAGACTGGACAAGCTGGATATAGTAGCAGAAGACCTTATAAATTCCCTTTCCCCAAGCAGGCCGCTCCTTAATTCCTGGCCTGGTCGTGAAGACACTTCCTATATAGCCGGATTCTACACAAATGCCTGGTATGGAATTGTTGTGGGCTTTTTCTTCTTCGGGATGGTTGCCCTCTTAGTATATGTGAAATCGTTGACGGGAGGAGGAGTTTAAATGGCAAACAAAAAAGATGCTGCCCCAGGGTGGCCTATCCTGAAAGGTGAATACGATGCTGGTGATGCTAAGAGTCCAGTGTGTGTAATTACCTGTGGATCACACCTTCCGGGAAAGCCTGTGCTTGATGCAGGCGCAGCAATTACAGGGCCGTGTAAAACCGAGAACCTCGGTATTGAAAAGGTCGTTGCCCACATTATCTCAAATCCTAACATCAGGTTCCTCCTTGTGACCGGTACTGAGGTTAAAGGGCACATACTTGGACAATCAATAATAGCCCTGCACGCAAATGGTGTAAAAGAGAACAGGATTCTAGGAGCCCAGGGTGCAATCCCATATGTGGAAAACCTGAATGCAGAGGCAGTTGCCCGTTTTCAGCAGCAAGTCCAGGTCATAAACATGCTTGAAACTGAGGATATGGGTGCAATTACTTCCAAGGTAAAAGAACTTGTCTCAAAAGACCCGGGAGCCTTTGAA
>JAUPKV010000349.1 GCA_030837265.1 Methanobacteriota archaeon | reverse complement strand
TTGAGCGAATACTATGTTTTTACCGGTCTTGCAGACGGTACTTATACAGTCAACATTGAGTCAGAATTATACTTTCCTGAAGAGAGAGAAATTGATATCTCGAAGATAAAAACCTCAAATTTAATGTTGAAATTCTATGCTAAAGGGCCAGCATCCAGGGCTACCAGTACAAGGCTTAAGGATATATCGAAATTACAAAAGGGAGACATAGTCGAATTCAATAACACAAATGGAGAGGTAGAACAGAAGAAGATCACGGATGTTGATGATAAGGCTAAAAAAATTTCGTGGGCAGGAGGACTTAAATATAGTTATAATACTGCAGATACCACTATTCTTGCTCTTAAGAACCCTGTTGTCACAATTTCTTTAAACCCCCTGCCCTCCTACCCTTTTTGCGATTATGCGACCCTTATAAGAGGATTACTCATAGATTCCGACAAAAAACCAGTGGCCGATGCAATACTAAAAGTTGCAAACCTGAATATAGAAACCAAATCCGATAGAATGGGAGAATTTTTACTTTATTTTAAAGATATTAAAAATGATAATATCTCAATCGAAATAGAGAAAAACGGAAAAATTAAGCCTGTAAATATAACATTGGAGGAGGGGATGACTAGGTCCTTAGGTAAAATTGTGTTTCCGTGACGACAGGTTATTTTGTTTATTCTAGTCTCAAAAGAAAAAAGCAAATCAATTAAGCTCCATGCTTCTTGTTTTCTTCTTAAATTTAAAGTCGTTTTTCTGCTTTGATTTCTGAGTTTTCTTGTTTTTTTGAAATCATAATTGATATGACGTTTTTAAAAATACTTTCTAATCTAGAGTACTCTCAAGAATTGAGTAGCTACAATAGTCCAATTTAATTTTAAAGGATATTTTGCAAGCTTATGCATCAAGAAAAGTAATTTTTGTTATTTAGATAAGATCCAACTAATTAATTAATTTAAAAATGTAAATCAATAGCAAAGTGATGAGGAACTAATATGCCAGAATACCTAACACCAGGCGTGTATATGGAGGAATTCGAAATCGGTGCCAGGCCGATTGAAGGAGTAAGCACGAGTACTGCGGGATTCTTAGGAGAAACTGAAAGGGGACCTACAATTCCTCCTAAGTTAGTAACAAGTTTAACCCAATTTATGCGTGTCTATGGAGGATATATTGAAAATTCACATTTAGCTTATTCAGTTGATGGCTTTTTTGCAAATGGTGGTCAACGTTGCTATATCGGAAGAATAGTTCATAAAAATGCTATTACTTCCAGTTTATATTTAGGGGACTTTGCAGTTGAAGCAGTAGGTGAAGGGATTTGGGGAAATAGAATAGGGATCCGAATAGAAAATGCATCAAGTGATCCTAAAAATGATCTAAATCCGGAAGGCAAGAAAGTCTTTAAGATGACTGTTGCCTACTGGAAACTCGAAAATCTGCCCAATACTTTTTCGAAACCAGAAGACCAGAATGAAAAAGAAAAAAGATTCAAACAAATTATTGAGAAAGCGGATGCTATTGAAGTTTTTGATGACCTCTCTGAAGATAAGAACTCACCAGACCATTATATACGAAAGTTAAGCGATCCATTAAAAAATATCTCAAACCTTATTCTGATAAGTAGCGGCAGCATCGGACGACCGGTTAATACTGAAGATTTTTTTATTCTTTTACTGGGTGGGAGTGATGGAGATGCAGATTTGACTCGTGATGATGTAAGAGGTGACCCTGCAGCAAAACCAGGTGAAAGACGAGGTCTTACAGCCATAGCCGAGATTGATGATATTTCTATAGTGTATGTCCCTGATATTCATTTTGTTAAATCCGGGCAGGATACGCTCCTTGATGATATCCTTATACATTGCGAGACTTTGAAGGATCGATTTGCTATCCTTGATATCAAGGAGAATGAAACAAACGTTGGTGGCTTGATGATATCAAGACCCTCTAAATATGGGGCTTTATACTATCCCTGGATCAAAATATATGACCCTCTGACAAAGAGGCAGATAAGTAAACCCCCAGGAGGGTATCTAGCCGGAATATATGCACGAAGCGACACCGAGAGAGGAGTACATAAAGCCCCAGCTAATGAGTTAGTAAGAGGTGCTGTAGGCCTCGAATTCCAGATTAACAAACAGGAACAAGGTGTTCTCAATCCAAGAGGGATAAATGTAATCCGTAGCTTCCCTGGAAGGGGTATTTTGGTTTGGGGAGCAAGGACTTGCATTGTTGACCCCCTCTGGAAATACATAAACGTTCGCCGTCTTTTTATATATATTGAAAAATCTGTAGAAAGAGGCACACAATGGGTAGTTTTTGAACCAAATAATGAGAAGCTCTGGGCAAGGGTAAGGGCAACAATAACACAATTCCTCACAGGAGTTTGGAGAGATGGCGCCCTTATGGGAACAAAGCCTGAGGAAGCTTTTTTCGTGAAATGCGACAGAACCACCATGACCCAGGATGATATTGATAATGGAAGATTAATCTGTATTATTGGTATCGCCCCAGTAAAACCTGCAGAATTCGTAATATTCCGCATAGCGCAATGGGCAGGCGGAAGTGCAGCTACCGAATAAGTGCTAATTATCAATAAAATTGAAAGAGGAGAATGAAATATGACAAGACAGGACCCATATAGACAATTCAGGTTCAGGGTTGAAATTGATGGAGTAGGTCAGGTAGGATTCAGTGAATGTACATTTGCGGACACAAATACTGACACTATAGAGTACAGAGAAGGAGACGAGCTCCCAAGGCTTCGAAAATTATCTGGGCTGACAAAATATGGAAATATTACCCTGAAATGGGGAATTACTGATTCCATGAACCTATATAATTGGAGAAAGCAGGTTATAGATACAGGGGCTGAAGGTGCTAGGAAGAACATGTCCATAACCCTGATCGATGAAGCGGGAGCCGATAAAGCTCGCTGGGAGATTGAGAGAGCATGGCCTAGTAAATACGATCCTGCAGATTTCAATGCTAAAGGTAATGACGTTGCAATCGAGAATCTTGAAATAGTGCATGAAGGTTTTAAGCGGGTTTCCTAAGAGCAGATTATTTGAAAACTCTACTTCTTTTTAGAAGCTTTTTTCATCTCAAATATTAAAACAGTTTTTTACCGGAGAAAGATGCATGATATTTCAAACAGAGTTTGAGTTTACCCTTCCCAAAGGTTATGTGGATAATGAAGGAAACCTCCATAAAAAAGGAGTTATGAGGCTTGCAACGGCCGCTGATGAGATCTTGCTCCTTAAAGACCCGAGAGTGCAGTCAAACCCTGCATATCTGACTATAATCCTGCTTTCGAGAGTAATAACAAAGCTTGGAGATTTACATGTAATCGATACAAAAGTGATCGAAAATCTTTTTGCCAAAGACCTTGCCTACCTGCAGGATTTTTATGGCCGGATTAACGAAAGCGGGAATTCCAAAATAAAAGTTAGGTGCCCACATTGCGAACAGATATTCGAATATGAGGTAGAAAATCAGGGGGAATAACTCGCTACCCCCTCGTCACCCTTTATGAGGAGGTAGCTTTTATTGCATATCATTTTCACTGGTCTCATGAAGAGATTATGAATTTAGAACACAAAGATAGGCAGCGCTGGTGTGAGGAAATCTCAAAAATAAACCGACGTCTATCAGGTGAAAAACAGAGGAGCATTCTTGAAGTTGAATAATGGGTGAACTGGATGTCTAACGATGACTGGACGACTAACTACAAAGAAAAAAAAATAGATCCATTAATGTCTTTCCGGTTTCTAGTTGAAATTGATGGAATTGCGACAGCTCATGCTTCCGAGGTGGGCGGACTTCAGATTGAAACTGAGACTGAACCTTATGAAGAGGGTGGTGTCAATTATTTTGTGCATCAACTACCTAAAAGGACAAAATACCAGCATATTACCCTCAAAAGAGGTATCACAGGCGGGGATGAACTGTGGAGATGGTACCAGGAAGTGATCAGTGGGAAATTTAGGCGTAAAAACGGGGCAATCATATTGATGGATATCACTGGCAAAGAAGAAAAATGGCGCTGGAATTTTGAAGGGGCATATCCTGTAAAATGGACAGGACCAGACTTTAAAGCTGATAGTAATACTGTAGCTTTTGAGACTGTAGAACTAGCGCATAATGGGATCAAGAAGGGCTAAATAATGGACAGATCTGATATAAAATCTATAATTACTCTATCCAGTTCCAGCTTTTACCGAGAAATTATACAAAAATATCAGACTGGTAAAAAGAAGACTTCCAGACTTCCAAAAATGATTTTTTACAAAGAAAGAGTCGATCATTTTCCCAAAAAAATTAGTATGGTCCTAAATTTCAGGCTTCATTTAGATCAGCAAAATATTGTACCTGTTTTGGTTCTAAAAAATATTTCTGTTATACGAGGAAGGTTCTCAAGGTTAAAGATTGAAAGAAAAACTCTTCAATCAATACTTAAGCTAAAAGATTTTCAGAGTACTAATAATATAGCGAAGATATCTCAGACAGCATTCAAGACTCCAGAGATGTATCAGAGTGAATCAGAGTTTTTTCCAACTGAAAATTTCTTTATAAATAAAAATTCGGTTTTTTCGTTTCTAAAATCTTTAAGTTTTAGGGACGGAAATATAACAAATGACTTAAATAAAATACTAAATTCATCATTTTCACCTGTAAACGATGCTTTTTATCAACAAAAAACTCTTATGATTTTTTCAGATATTTTGACGCTAAATCCAAAAACATTAAATTATAAACACAATATGAAAGTTTTGAACTCGCAAATATTTGAGAAGAAAATATATTACAGGTTTCTAAATAATGAAAAGAATCCTACTTTTATTGATAAAGAAAACGAGCTCAAGTATTGGCCTGCATTTGAGGATAAATCACCTTCGAATTATTTAGAGAAACAAAACACCACAACATCTCTAACTGTGAAAAATATCCCAGTTAATAAAGAAATCTTCTCATGGTTAAACTCTAAAAAAAATGGCCTTAAATCGTTATTGAAGCCAAAAGATGCCCGGAATATAAATGATGTAGCTAACGTGTATGTGTCTCAGGCAGCATTAAAGATTTCACAGGGGTTTCATGCAAGATCAGAGTTTTTTCTAACTGGAAATATCTCTACAAATAAAATTTCGGTTTTTCCTTTTTTAAAATCCTTAATTTTTAGGGCTGGAAATATAACAAATAATTCAAACAAAATACTAAATTCATCATTTTTCTCTCAAAGTAATGTTTTTTATCAAAAACAAACTCGTATGATTCCTCCATATATTCTAAAAAGGGATAAAAAAATATTTAATTATGAAAATAATATGGAAACTTTGAATTCGCAAATATTTGGGAAGAAAATATATTACAGGTTTCTAAATATTGTAAGGAATCCCACCTTTATTGATAAAGAAAACGCGCTCAAGTATTGGCCTGCATTTGAGGATAAATCACCTTCTAATTATTTTGGGAAACAAAACACCATACTATCTTCAATTGTAAAAAAAATTTCTGTTATTCAAGAAACTTACTCATGGTTAAACACTAAAAAAGACGGCATAAAATTGCTATTGAAGCCAAAAGATGCCCAGAATATAAGTGATGTAGCCAATATATCTCAGGCAGCATTCAAGATTCCACAGATGTATCAGATTGCATCGGGAATTTTTTCAACTGGGAGCATTTCTACAAACAAGATTTCAGTTTCTACAAACAAGATTTCAGTTTTTTTATTTCGAAAGTATTTGATTTTTAGGACTGGAAATATAGCAACTAACTCAAATAGAATACTAAAACCACTACCTTTGTCTGAAAATTCTATATATTATCAAGAGGCAGCTAACTCGACTTATTCCGGAAGCGCAGAAGTTAGTTCTCAAATGTTAAATAATAAAAACAAGGAGAAAATTTTAAACTCGCAAGTGTTTACAGTGAAAAAAATATATGAGTCATTAAATATTACCAGGCATTCTGCTTTTATTAATAGAAAAAGTATAGTCAAAAATCAGCTCATTTCTGAGAATAAATTACCTGCAGTATTTTTGCAAGATAATTTGCTATTTAATAAAACATCCGGCATGAATATACTTTTTTTTAAAGAATCAAATTGGGTAACTGTCAATAAACCTTCTGTAAAAAATTATTATGGCAATTTTGAGCACGAAACACCCAGTTATGTTCAGAGCAACCATAATTCTAAAATAAGAAATGAAAGTCTTGTATTTCAGGATCAGGGGCGTATAGAGCAAGAGATCGAACAGATTAAAAAAACCGTTATCGAAACAAAAAAGTCAGTGTCAGAGAAAACAGCACCTGTTTTTAGAGAGGCGGATATAAAAAAGTACCTCGATATAAATCGAATATCTTCACAAGTCTATCAAAATATCGAGAGGACAATAAGAATGGAAAGAGAGAGGAGAGGTATGTGAATGCTTGTAAAAGCCTTTTTGACAAGTAAAGACAATCCTTCATTAACAGTTCCCTGTCTATTCAATCCCAAGGAATTAAATGTCGAGAAGAGTAATCATTTTGCCGAAGTTAACATCCCGGGCCTTTCATCTCCAATAGTTCAATTTGTAAGAGGAAATGCAAGATCAGTATCTATGGATTTATTTTTCGACACATATGAACAAGGGATAGATGTTCGTCTATTTACAGATAGGATTACAGGCTGGGACGCTGGAAGCATGTTCAGTAAATTACCTGCCGAAGCAAAGGGCTTGATGGACATTGATTCTGATTTGCATGCTCCACCAATTTGTATTTTCATCTGGGGGGCTTTTTTTTTCCAGTGTATCATTGAAAAGGTTAGCAAGAGATTTACGATGTTCCTTCCGGAAGGAATTCCGGTCAGAGCAACGCTAAATGTCACCCTGAAGGAATATAGAGAAGTTGAAGCACAAGTTAAGGAGAATAATCTACAGTCTTCTGACCTGACAAAAAGCTGGGTAGTTACTCAAGGAGACAGCCTATGGGCAATAGCAGCAAAAGAATACGGGAGCCCTGGAGACTGGAGGCTGATTGCAAAAAAGAATAATATCGAGAATCCACGTCTTTTGAACCCCGGTCAGAGGCTTATAATTCCTGTAAAGGAGTGAGTTTACAGTGACGCTGGAAATCCTGGCAAAAGAGAATCTCAACTTTTATGCTCCAAGATTTGTGGTTGAAGTTGAGGATAAAAAATTGGATGTGAACGTTTCTAAAGATATTCTTAATGTAGAAGTAACTGAAAAACTTGATGAGGGAGCGAGTTTCAAATTAACGCTTCACGACAAGTTTGATACGAAGACTCAAAAGTTTAAATGGATTGATGACCCCCTTTTTGACTTTGGGAAAAAAATATCTATAAAAATTGGATATGGAAGTAACCTGTATAATATGATAGAGGGGGAAATAACAAGCTTTGAACCAAGTTTTTTTGCGAGTGAAACACCCACACTTACAATAGGAGGTCAGGATCCTTCATACGATTTTATGAAACGGGCTACACCTGAAAAAACTTTTGTTGATAAAACATATAGCGACATAGCTAGAATGATTGCTCAGGAAGCTGGATTACCTAGTATAGTTGATTCTACAGAGATGTTCGAACCTATCATTTACAAGAAAGATGATGAAACATATTATGCATTCCTTAACGACATTAAAAAGAAAGTTGGTTTTAGTTTTTATATTAAAGAGCAGACGATGTATTTCGTTAAGCTGGAAGATGATAAAAAGGAAATTTTAAAACTGGAATTGGGTAAGGATATTATCAGTTTTAATCCAACTATGAAAACTACTGGATTACTCGCTGAGGTAGAGGTAAGAGGACATAATCCAAAAGATCCAAATAAGTCTTTCATTGTGAGTGCGAAAGCTGAAGAAGAATTACTGGCTTTACTTACTAGATTAGGTAACAACTTTATGCCAAAAAAGGTAATAACAGACAAAATAGTAAACTCAAAAAAACATGCTAATGAAATCGCTAAGGCAGAATTGAACAAAGCAAGTTATACCTTTATCGAGGGGACTGTAGTGTGTATTGGATTACCTCAGATAAGGACAGGAGTGAGTATCGTTCTTGATAAAATGGGAGAGCGATTCAATGGCAAGTATTACGTGAAAGGAACTACCCATACCATAGATGATAGCGGTTATAAAACTCAGTTTTCAGTAATAAGTAAAACGGTTAAGAGGCTATAATATGAGTATTCTGGATGCACTGGGAGATGGAAATAAAACTGTTGGAAGAACTTTTGGGGTTGTAGCTGGAATTGTTACGAATAATAAGGACCCCGACGAACTTGGAAGACTGAAAGTAAAATTTCCATGGTTCTCAGACAATAATGAAACCGACTGGATACGTATGACCACATTTATGGCAGGGGGAGTGCGTGGGAGTTTTTTTCTGCCAGAGGTAGGAGATGAAGTACTGGTTGCTTTTGAACATGGGAATATTAATCGCCCATATGTAATCGGAGCTCTTTGGAATGGGGTCGATAAACCTCCTGAGACTAATTCTGACGGCAAGAATAACATAAGAAAGATAAAGTCAAGAAGCGGACATGAGCTTATTTTTAATGATGAAGAAAAAAAAGAAAATGTAGAGATTCATACAAAAGCAGGTCATAAGATATTTTTAGATGACACAAAAGATGAAGAAAAGTTAAAGATTTTGGACAAAACTGGGAACAATTCGATTGTAATTGATTCTGTCGAGAATTCAATAACTATGTCCGGCCAGAAAAAAATCGATATAAATAGTGGTGATAACTCGATTGTAATAAACTCTGAAGAGAATTCGATAGCTATATCAGGCCAGAAAAAAATCGACATAAAAAGCGGAAATAACTCTATTGTAATAGATTCTGATAACAATTCGATAGCAGTGTCTAGCCAGATGAAAATTGAGATAAAAAGTGGAAATAACTCGATTACGATAGATTCAGCCGCGAATTCAATAGCTATATCCAGCCAGTTACAGCTTAGCATAAAAGCCCCACAGATTAAGATAGAATCTGACGGGATGATGACTATTAAATCATCGGGTATTTTAACTCTTCAGGGTAGCCTGGTTAAAATTAATTAGGGGGATATCAGAATGCCACCAGCAGCCAGAGTAGGAGATTTAACAAGCCATGGAACCCCTCTAAGTCCAGGGCCTGGAAGTGTCAACGTATTAATCGGAGGAATGCCTGCCTGGAGGGCAACATCAGACATGCATACGTGTCCTCTTGTTGAAGGAGGGTTGGTGCCACATGTAGGAGGGGTTGTTTCCGTAGGAAGCTTCACAGTTTTGATTAACAGCCTTCCTGCAGCACGCATGGGCGATATTATCGTTGAGAGTGGACCACCCAATACTGTTGCAATAGGCTGCCCGACCGTGCTTATTGGTTAGGTAATTAAAGTATCCTTCAATTTTTCATTTTGGGAGAAGTTTTGTTATTCTTTTATTAGATTTTTCCAGTTTGTGACTGAAGCCGGTGGCACAACTTAAGTAAAAATTTGAAATTTTATTTTCATTCCTGAGTGGGAACTCTTTTTTAAACTTTAAAAGGAGGAATTCTAATTACTAAGGATTTTCTCGGAAAAGGGTGGAAATTTCCTTTCAATCTGGATCCTAGAGGGAAAGTAGGAGTTTCCAGCTATGAAGAGGACATAAAAGAGGCTATACACATAATTCTCGGTACTGCCAAAGGAGAACGCCTGATGAGGCCTGACTTTGGGTGCGGAATCCATGAATATGTATTTTGTTCCATGAATGTTGTTAATCTTCACCTTATTGAAAACGAGGTGCGTGAGGCTTTAATTATGTGGGAGCCGCGAATAAAGGTAATCAGCGTAAAAATAGAACCCGATGTGGAAGGAGGGAGATTATTAATGGAGATTGATTATCAGGCCCGCACAACAAATACTCGATTTAACCTTGTATATCCGTTTTATTTAAAAGAAGGAACGTGAACAGATGCAACTCCCTGAAATTTGCAAACTCGATGCAGATACAACTCTGCAGGAAGTGCGGAAAAAGGCCCCCTTTTATGTACCTGAATGGAATACAGGAGAAGAGACAGATTTTGGAGTTGTGCTTTCAAGTATTTTTGCCGGCATGGTGGATTTAGTCTCAAGCAGATTGAATGAAGCTCCAAAAAAGCATTTTCTTTCTTTTCTCGAGATGGTCAATACCTCACTAATCCCAGCAAGCCCAGCGAGAGCTCCGCTTACATTCATACTCAGTGGAGGGGCTTCTCAAGATGTACTGCTGGAGGCCTGTACGCAGGCTTCTGCTGATGGTCCGGATGGAAAAGCAGTCATTTTTGAAACCGAGAAAAATATCCTTGCAACCCCCTCAAAGTTAGTCTCTGTATATAGCGTAATTCACGATATTATTGGAGAAAACAAAAAAAAGAAAGATGCAATTTTTAATCATACCGCTGCAGTAAACGGCATAGAAGCAACAGAAATTTTTGCAGGGGATTCTCTTCAGAAACATATTCTTTATATTGGCGACGAAAGCCTGTTCGATGTACAAAAAGGGCAGATAAACATTGAGTTTGGACTGGGCGAGGCCGAACTTCAAAAGCTTGATGCAGAAACGCGCTTGGTTGAATGGGAGTACAGTGTAGAATCCATTGTCAAGGAAAACGGTAAAGAGGTCAAAAAAATAGAGTGGAAGGTCTTAGAAACTAAACTGGTGGAAAAGAGACTGGTACTAGACACTAAAAATAAATCAATTGATAAAGTGAAGTTAAATGGGATTGAAAGCAGGTGGCTAAAGTGCCAGTTGATTGAATCCGAAATTGAAGGTCTTAAAGACTTGAAAATAAAAAGCATTAGAGCTTTAATTACACCTTACAAAAACTCAGATAACCCTCAAGACTCACAAAATGCTTCTGACTCGCAAAATGCTTCTGACTCACAAAATGCTTCTGACTTGCAAAATACATTTCAAAAAATAATTCCTGATTGTATATTCAGTAATGATATACCAATAGATCCAAATCCTGGGAATTTATTTTATCCATTTGGTAAAAAACCCTATCTCTATGATACTTGTTACATAGGTTCTAAAGACGCGTTTTCGAAAAAAGATTATAAAATCACTCTGGTACTTGGTTTGACACCTGGAAGACCAAGTTCAATATACAAAGCAGTTAATTCAACTAATGGAGTAGATAATTCTAGCAATGGAGTAGATGACTCAACTAATGGAGTAGATAATTCTAGTAATGGAATAAGTAGTTCAATAATAGAAATTGATAAACCTCAACTTTCATGGGAGTTCTGGGATGGAGAAAGCTGGAGTCTACTTCCTATTCAAGGGGATGAATGGGAGAAAAACTTATGTGTAAAAATTCAATCAAGTGGCTCAAACGAACCTGAACCTACGACTTATATGTTGACGATTTCCAGAATGCCTGAGGTAAAACTTACAAGGGTGAATGGAAAAGAAAACTACTGGATACGCGTTCGAATGGTTGATGGTAACTATGGAAAGGAGTATGAAATCGTAGGTTCAAGAGAGATTATAATTGCTGAAGGTAATAAGGTTTCATGTGCTAAAGTTGTTCCTGGTCACTTTTTTCCACCTCAAATAACTGATTTAATAATTAATTGTGAGGTCAATATTAACATTAATAATAACAACGAAAATAACAATTATAACTTTAACAATAATAACAATAATATCAACAATGACTTTTATAATAATACAAATGATGATAATGATGCTGATGACACCGATCAGCTAAAGACGCCAGAATATATTTTTACTGAAAATAATCTCATATTTAAGAGTTGTCTGGAAGAATTAGTGAAAAATAAGAGTTTTAGTCCATTTGAACCTCTTCCCGATATTCCTCCTACACTCTATTTTGGATTTGATAAGGAACTCAAAAAAGGGCCTTTCAGCCTTTTCATAGATGTAGGTGAAAGAGTTGAATATCCAGAGACATTTTTATCAAATGTTAAGTGGCACTATTTAATAAATGCAGATCCCGAAATATGGGAAGAACTAGAAGTACTTGATGAAACAGCAGGTTTCACAAAGAAAGGAATGGTAGAGTTTAATATCCCAGGAAAAATGCAGGCTTCTGGATTATTTGGTTCGGAGAAACAGTACTGGATAAAGGCAATCAATGTACAATTTTATGAGACGCCATCAAATGAAACGTCTATAGTAAATAAAGAAACAACATTGGCGCCTGAAAAATGTCAGAAAGCACCTGTTTCCATAGCTCCAGAATGCAAGACCGATTTTCAGTTTTTTAATATCAATTTCTCCTCTGAACCTTTTGAGAAATATTCTCATAAAGTCCGTGGCTTTTATCTTAATTCCGTATGGGCAGTCCAATCCAAAACAATTCATGACCAATTACTAGGCTCAGGAAATGGGGAAATAAACCAACATTTTAAACTTGTTAATGCTCCTGTAATAAGTGAAACGGTCTGGATAAATGAATTTAATACTCTCTCAGAGAAGGATCGGGGAAAACTGCTAGCCGAGATAAATAGAGTAAAACCAATTCAGGACAGTAAAGGCAATATTACGGAGTTTTGGGTCAGATGGGCACAGGTAAATGATTTTTTAGGTTCTGAAAGTAAAGATAGGCATTATATAATTGACAGAACAGATGGAGAAATTTCATTTGGAAATGGAAAACGTGGGATGGTTCCTCCAATAGGTTCTGATAACATCAAAGTCACATACAGTATAGGCGGAGGAAAATCCGGAAATTTTGATGCCTTAAAAATCTCCAAGCTCCAAAGTTCCATAGCTTTTGTGGATAAAGTTTTAAATCCAATCGGTTCGAGTGGAGGCACCGATTCAGAGGATCTGGATTCCCTCCTAAAAAGGGCACCGACTGTATTCAAAAAAGGAGACCGGGCAACAGCACTTGAAGATTACGAGTGGCTTGCAAAAAAAGCCTCAGACCAGGTAGCAAGGGTGAAAGCACTCCCCAATTTTAATGCTGAAAGAAAATTCAGTACAGGATGCGTAACTGTTGTCATAGTTCCGGTGAGCTCAAGTTCAAAACCGGTTCCTTCAAGTGAACTAAAACGCAGAGTTACCTCATACTTAAAAGAAAGATGTCCGACTGCAGTGACACTGATAGTAATACCTCCTTACTATATCAAAATAGATGTTTCTGCAGAACTTGTAACTACTTCTATCAATGCAATACCTGTGATTGAAAAAGAGGCCCGGAACAAAATCACTGAATATTTACATCCTCTTACAGGAGGTACAGAAAGAGATGGCTGGAGTTTTGGATGTTCACTTTGTATCTCTGATATTTACTCAATTCTAGAGCAAATAACAAATGTAGATTATGTAAATAAAGTAATAATAAACCTTTACGACGACTTTGGCGATAATGGCTCAACCATGAGACTCAGCGATGAATCAAGTGTGGTTAATCTTCCGGCATATGCCCTTCTTTATAGTGGAGAGCATAAAATATCTGTTAAATTGAAAAACACTGAAACGGAGGGATAAACGTGTCCCTGCCTATACCTGATCTTGACAATAAAAGCTTTGCACAGCTAGTAGAAGAAGCAAGAAAACTCATTCCTGGATACTCAACTGAATGGACTGACCATAACCTGAGTGATCCCGGAATTACCCTCATCGACCTTTTTGCATGGCTCTCCGAGATTGCGATTTACCGTACAAACCTTGTAACCGAGAGCCACCGCCTTAAATACCTTAAACTTCTAGGAGTTAAACCCCAATCGGCAAAGCAAGCAAGAGTGGACTTAACATTTAATTATGATATAGAGAAGATTTTACCTGAAGAGAAGATTTTACCTGAAGAGAAGATTTTACCTAAAGGGACCAGGGTCTGGACAAAAATTAATGACAAGAAAATTTATTATTATTTAGAGGAAGATATAAACATAGTGCCTGCGACGCTTGAAAAAATAGTGGTTAATGAGGGCACACCTGGGATTTATGATAGGAGTTATTCGAACTTAGAAGAAAAAGGGGACCTCTTTTTTGCTCCTTTTGGAAACGAAATCCAGAAGGGTTGTGCATTGTACCTTGGTTTTACTTTTTTTGAAAATAGAGCTCCCGATACCCTGGGTTTGGTTTGTTACCTATATGAAAAAGACCTCATGATAATCAAGAATAATGACAACGAGCAGGCTTTTAAAATTGAGAATTCGGGATTAAAATGGGAATTCAGGAACAAAGATGAAGCCAACAAAGATAATTGGAATCCTGTTGTGCCAAAGGATGAGACTCAAGGTTTCAGAAAAAGTGGAAAGATTGTGTTTAAAAATCTGGAAGGCTGGACAGCTTCCCAGACAATTCCAGGATTGGAAAATCTCATCCATAAAAGAATCGAGGCATCATACTACTGGCTTCGCTGTGTTATAGAAGATTCGTATTATGAGTACCCACCGCGAATTGAAGTTTTGAGGCTTAATACTGTTTCTGCAACCCACGGTATGTTGGTAAAAGATGACAATACAGAGATTGTAAGCAATGGACTGCCGGGTCAGGTCCTTGAGTTGAGGGAAACTCCAATTATTGACAACACATTAAAATTATCTATCGAGAATGAAAGCTGGGTTGAGGTTGATGATTTTGATGGATCAGGACCTTCAGATAAA
>JAUPKV010000348.1 GCA_030837265.1 Methanobacteriota archaeon | reverse complement strand
TGAAGTAAGAGACTATCTCAAAAAAGTAAAAAATATATATTATTTATTGCATTTACATGTTACTACCTTTCCCTGTTAAGATTATTCATACCTATTAAAATAAACTATGTTCCTAGTGATTTTACCAATAAAATAGTATTAAATCAAATGTATTTATAATTTGACTGTAAAAATAACCATCAGTAATTTCGAAATTTTGGTCGTCAAATATAAGACGTTTTATTATCTTTTGGTCTCCAATTCCACTCTTTAAACTATGCAAAGCAACAAAATATTAATTTCATTGAAATAAATTTTTGCAATCCCAGCAGATACTAACAATTCTCGGAATTGTTGTAGAAAAACCCTGGTCAATCTCCGAACTTTATGTGTGAACCCTGAAAGCAAGGCTGAAATTTGAAAATAGATTTTTTAAATAAAATTAACAAGATATTTGATTTAGGAATAATATCAATATCGTTTAAAGAGATGCAAAGTAGATAGCTTATTCTTCTGAAAATACTCCCTTTCGAGAACTAATATATAATAAGGATAATTCATTCTCTGTGTTTTATAAAATCAACACTTATATTAATAATAAATAAAACCCAATCGGTTAGCTGTTTGTTGACGGCTTTGAAGATTAGTAAAACAGTATCGCAGCTAGAGTGAAGTAGGATACTATCCAATTGGAGTTGCAGCCAGCCAGACTGTCTCTGTAATTAATGTAGGTTGATAATCAGGAAGCTTTGGATCGGAATGTTCCAAAAACCATCTCATGATCACTCCTGCCGGCTAACCGGGTTTGAACTACCTATGTGAAGGTCGGAAAGCTTTTTTCCCTGCATCGACTTTCTGAGCAGATTATTGCAGGACTTATACGTAGGAGTTAGTTGGGTTCGGAAATTATGAAGGTCCTGTCTTTGAAATATTCTTTTGCCCGGGCAGGATGCAGCGACCCCTGTCCTACTTCAGCGGGCTCAGGTTCAAACACAGTCATGGTCTGAAGAAAAAAACTAAACCGAGAGATGGTCGGTAGATAAAGAACAGGGCTCAATTTCACTATTGGATAGTTAAAGCATCTTGCTATTTGTTT
Source organism: Methanobacteriota archaeon (assembly GCA_030837265.1). Next base: position 10,227 of record JAUPKV010000348.1, on the reverse strand, counting down.
CTCAGTTCAACTGTTTATGCCTAAAAGGAGAGGGTTAGATCATGATTTCGAAGAAAATGAATCTGGAAAAGTTGGAAGAATCAAAAAAGTTTCGTGTTGGTGCATACAGTGCCAGATATCTTCCAAAAGCCGTAAAAAAAGGAATTCCCAAGTATGAATTTCCTGAAGAGGGGATGAGTCCACGAGCTGCTTATCAGTTAGTACATGATGAACTCAGTCTGGACGGAAATCCTTACCTGAACCTGGCAAGTTTCGTCACTACATGGATGGAACCGGAGGCAGATAAGCTTGTCATGGAAAACATCAACAAAAATATAATAGATATATTTGAATATCCCCAAACCGGTAAGGTTATTCATAAGAATGTCGTGAATATGCTTGGACATCTTTTTAATGGGCATAACACCGAATTCATAGGTGCATCAACAACAGGCTCTTCCGAGGCCATAATGCTGGGCTTGCTGGCTCACAAATGGAACTGGAAAAATTCGGGGCGTGGCACTGGTAAACCGAATATAATTTTCGGAACCGACGCTCATGTTTGCTGGGATAAGTTTGCCAGATATTTCGATGTCGATGCTATAAAAATTCCTATAGACACGAAGAAACGAACAATTACGGCCAAGGCTGTCTCAGAGCATATTGATGAGAACACCATCTGTGTTGGTTGTGTACTGGGAACAACTTATACAGGAGAAATAGATCCTGTAAAAGACATTAATGATTTGCTTGTGGAGTATAAAAGAGACAAGGGTTGGGATATACCTATGCACATAGATGCTGCAAGCGGAGGTTTTATATTACCATTTACTGAACCAGATTTTGAATGGGATTTCAGATTGGACAGGGTAAGATCAGTTAATGTTTCCGGGCATAAGTACGGATTAACTTATCCAGGTATTGGCTGGCTGATCTTCCGTGAAGAAAAAGAACTCCCAAAAGACCTGATTTTCACTGTAAACTACCTTGGGGAAGAGGAGGAGACATACACCCTGAACTTTTCGGGGGGTAGTGCAATGCTCGTGGCCCAATATTACAATCTCTTAAGATTCGGTAGGGCTGGCTATACAAGAATAATGAAAAATATCCTGGAAGTTTCTCGGGATCTCGCTCAAAGGCTTGAAAGACTGAATCGGTTCGAAATGCTCAATAAAGGAGAAAGGCTCCCTATAATTGCTTTCAGGCAAAAGAACGATACCGTATATTCCTTGTCACAGCTTTCATATAGACTGAGGGAAAAAGGTTGGATCGTTCCCGCTTATTGTCTGCCAAAAAATGCGGAAAATATTGAGATAATGCGTATTGTCGTAAGAGAAAATTTCACTTCGGATATGGCAGCAATTCTCATCGATGATATCGAAAACGCATGTCAATTTCTCGAAAATGGGGCAAAGATTGGGGAAAAAGAATACTGTCCATCTAAAAAGGATACGGCCCACTTATGCTGAATATTTATACTTAGGACAGTTATTTTGCATGAAAATAAATGAGGATACCCCCTCATGCACTCTCTCCTTCCTCCATTCCTATAATTATAATTATAATTATTCCACTAATTATTTTGAGACAGTTTAAATACCAAAGTTCGGTCAAACTTACTACCCAAAATAAAAATGGAATCTATAGTCAACGGATGCACGGAGATTTACCCGATTGTAACTTTTACAACATTTACTATTGACTTTTTGGATAGGTTCTTAGAGCCTGTCTTAAATCAAACTTAACTCACTATTAAATAAAGTCTGTCATATAAGGCATATGTGTACACCTGAATTACGGAAGAATTTACTTCGGGTTTTCAAAACTAAACATCATACTACAAAATGCAAATGTATTGGTTTTAAGACAGGTCTTAGGGAGTTGAATATTTCTAAAGGTTCGACTCTAGCTGAAAACTAAGTAACTCCCGAAGACTTCACAGCGCCAAAACTGAAAATGTATATATTCTCGAAATCCAAAATGAAGAATGAACGTTTTCTATGTAACACTATTTTGGGGAGAATAAAATGACTGAAATGGATACAACAGCAGAGGATGTAGTTCCGTATACTGTTACAAATATCGAGAGATGCAAGTGTCTACTGTGTCCTGTCCAAGCTCGCAGTTCATGTGTACAAGAAAAAATTGGAAATTTTAAAAATGAGATGGACAATTTGCCTGAAAATGAAGTTCCAGCGCCTCAGAAGGTTCCTGGAGTCTACTGTTCGTCAGGTGAGGCAACCTGCACAGATTTAGATCCTAACGAGCAATGCATGTGTAAGACCTGCGCTGTCTGGATAGAATATGATCTGGAAACTGAAACACCAACGTTTTATTTCTGCGATAACGGTAAATCAGGTAGTATAGTGGATTGATGCTTATCCAGAATAAAGTGAACTCTTGAATTCAGAAAGTTGTAGTTTACTAGTAATGGTTTTTTTACTTCAAGTGGTAAGACCTGTATTAATATGAAACGATCATTATCCATTTACCTGGCTTTTGCCAGCATTACCAGCGGTTACCATATAGCCCCAGCCATGATCACCTCAGCCACAATTGCCCCAGCATTGCAACCATCATGGCAATTATCAGGATAACCATTAAGATAGCAATTATCTTTTTTATCACGTCTTTTGTTTTCTTTTCCATCTATTTACACTCCCACCATTATTCAGTTTTATACGTCAAGTTTTATACGATTTCAATCGTTCATTTTTTTCAGGAGATAAACTTGTGTTAAAATTAAACTTCCCACAAAAGGACAGGATTCATGCACTTATCGAAGATAGTAGCATTAAGCCCTTAAATGTCTAAAATGTAGTTTTTGACATAAAATCTTTGGTACTTGATTTCAGATATTTTAAATTCTTCTGTCATAATTCAACTTCGATGAACCCGGAAGTTTAAGGAACAGTAAACCTGATAAAATTAGGACATATGTATAATATAATATACATAAAAGTCTAAATATACAATTGCGATTAGCGGACTGCAAACTTTGGGGGTAGACGTCGCAGTTCAATAATGACGAAAAGGGCCAATAATTCCAAAATTAGTCAGCATAGGCTTTAATGTCATTTTTTGGCATTGCATCCTGTTACTGGCAAGTCTTCATCAGCAAGCCGTGAGCAGAAGGTTGTAAAATACCATGTTCCCGGTTCTCGATCAAAGCAAAATTTTCTGGCTGCCCTCTGAAAAACCTTTGGACCTAAAACACACTCTTCCTGAAAGTCCTGATGCAAGATGGATGTAAAAATTTTGGGAACAAGAGATCCACATTGATATGATGAGACTACTTATTATTTCGGCTCTTTCGATAAATACTCCCGTCTTCAGGTTAAAGATCAAAACGAAGCTTTGATAAAATTCGATCTTGACCGGTGTGCTGGAGCTATAAACCAAGGAATAAAGCTGAAAATAATAAAGGAGCTTGAGTTATGACAACTTTAACAGTTCTTAAATTTGATAACGCAAAAGGTGCAGAAAATGCACTTGATGTGATCGAGAGTTTAGACAAGAGACAACTGATTAAACTGCACGATGCAGCCATAGTCAGTTGGCCTGAGGGAAAAAAGAAACCAACAACTAAACACCTGGGTGATTTAAAAGGTGCAGGTGCACTGAGCGGAGCTTTTTGGGGTCTGCTCTTTGGGTTAATCTTCTTTATTCCCATATTTGGCATGGTTGCCGGGGCCGCAATGGGCGCACTGGCAGGTTCCATGACCAAAGTAGGTATAGACGAAGACTTCATGAAGTCGGTCCGCAGTAAAGTGACTGAAGGCACCTCAGCCCTCTTTCTTATGACAAGTGATGCAGTTGAAGACAAGGTAGTAGATGCCATGAAACAGTTCAGGTTTGAAATCATTGCTACCAACCTTTCCAAAGAAAACGAAGAGAAGCTGCATGAAGCGTTTACCGAAGAAGAAGCAGCTCCAGCACGTTAAAATTTATCGAATAAACCTCCGGAATGCCGATTTTCCCGGAAATTGGCCAAAAGCCAGAACAACGGTTCTGAATAAAATAAAGTGTGTGGTGGGGAGCCAATAGTAGTCCCTCCCTCCATTCTTATTTTCACATATCTCCAATTAAATCCTTATATTGATCGGAGGATAAATGCCGCTGAAAATGCCGCTGAAAGAATACAAACCAGGAACCACTTTCCCTGGCGTAATCGGGCGCACTGAAGACCAGTCGAAACCAGTATGGCCGGAACCACTGCGCGCCAAAGAGGGTGCTCCAAACGTACTTTTCATTGTGCTGGACGACACAGGTTTTGGACAGTTCGGCTGCTACGGCAGCCCTATCCAGACACCCAACTTGGATAGTCTGGCTGCAGGAGGCATTGCCTATACCAATATGCATACGACTGCACTGTGTTCTCCTAGCCGTTCGTGCATGTTGACCGGCCGAAACCATCATTCGAATAATATGGCCTGCATTACCGAGGGCTCAACCGGTTATCCGGGATATAATGGCTATATACCTCTTGAGAACGGTTTTTTATCAGAGATACTACAGCAGCACGGTTACAATACCTACGCCATCGGAAAATGGCATTTAACCCCCGCAGATCAGATCTCGGCAGCCGGACCTTATGACCGCTGGCCTTTAGGAAGAGGGTTCGAGCGTTTCTACGGCTTTTTAGGAGGCGAAACTCATCAGTATTACCCTGAACTTACCTATGATAATCATTCCGTAAACCCTCCCAGGACTCCCGAAGAAGGCTACACCTTGAATGAGGATCTTGCAAATCGGGCTATCCAGTTCATTGCTGACGCTAAACAGGTCGCTCCCAACAAGCCTTTTTTCATGTATTTCTGCACGGGAGCCATGCATGCTCCTCACCAGGTTCCTAAAGAGTGGGCGGACAAATATAGAGGCAAGTTTGATGATGGTTGGGAGGCTTACAGGGAGAAAACATTCGCCCGGCAGAAGGAACTGGGCGTCGTCCCAAAAGACGCAAAACTATCTCGCCATGACCCGGATGTCAAGCCCTGGGAGGAATGCTCGCCGGAAGAAAAGAAGCTCTACGCCCGTATGATGGAAGTCTTTGCCGGGTTTTTGGAACACACCGATTACCATATCGGCAGGTTGCTGCAGTTCCTGAAGGACATTGGTGAGTTTGAAAACACGCTAATCATGGTGATTTCCGACAACGGTGCCAGTTCCGAAGGGGGCCCCACGGGATCTGTCAATGAGAATTTATTTTTCAACAATGTGCCTGAGTCGCTTGAGGATAACCTCGCAGCCCTGGATAAGCTGGGGAGCCCGGAGACCTTCAACCACTATGCCTGGGGTTGGACCTGGGCCGGGAATACGCCCTTCCGCCGCTGGAAACGAGAGACCTACCGTGGCGGTATCAGCGACCCCTTTATTGTCCACTGGCCCAGGGGTATAAAGGCCCGAGGAGAGATTCGAAGCCAGTACGCCCACGCTATCGATATGGTACCTACGGTTCTGGACTGCCTTGGAATTGAGCCCCTGACGGTTATTAAGGGTGTAACCCAATCGCCCATAGAAGGTGTAAGTTTTGCACATACCTTTGAAGATGCAAGTGCACTTACCAGGCACCACACCCAGTACTTCGAGATGATGGGGCACCGCTCTTTGTATCACAATGGCTGGCGTGCTGTATGTCCATGGCCCGGGCCTTCCTTCATTGAGGCAGGAAAACCCTTCGGTGAACCGATTTCTGCAGACAAGTTGACCGAGCTGGATGCAAAAGACTGGGAGCTTTACCACATAGAGAAGGATTGGACAGAAAACGAGAACGTGGCTGCAGAAAACCGGCCGAAGTTGATCGAGATGATTGCCACCTGGTACGTGGAGGCCGGAAAATACAACGTGCTGCCAATTGATGGCCGCGGTGTGTTACGTCTTGCTGATGAACGGCCAGAGATTGCAACCGACAGAACAAGCTACACCTATTATCCCGGAACCCAGGGAGTTCCCGCAAATGCAGCAGTTAAGGTTCTCAACCGTCCGCACAGTATCACAGCTGATGTCGAGATCCCTGCAGGAGGCGCTGAAGGAATCTTGCTTGCCCATGGTGGTATTGACTCCGGCTATTCGTTCTATATCAAAGGCGGAAAGCTGTACTGGGTACACAACTACGTAGGTAAGGCTCTATACTCTGTAGAGTCCAGTGAGAAAATGCCGGTGGGGAGACATCTACTTGGTTTCGAGTTCGAGGTTACGGGTAAGCCGGATTTTGCTAAGGGCAAGGGCTCACCTGGCAGGGCTAAGCTCTTTATCGACGGAAAGTTAGTAGGCAAGGCTGATGTACCTGTAACGACTCCGCTTGCACTCGGGTTAACCGGGGGGGTAACCTGTGGCTCAGCTCATGGATCACCAGTCACACCTGACTACCAGCCTCCATTTGAGTTCACGGGTAAGATCCATAGCGTGACCGTGGATGTGAGCGGTGAGCTGATCGAGGACAAGGAAGCTAAAACGCGTATGGTCATGGCGCGACAGTAAAGAGACGGCGCGGCAGTAAAGAGACGACCCTGACAGATTTTGCATCCCTTCCATTTATATCTGTCAGGCTATGAGTCAAGAGAGTTTACAAAATAAATTTCAAATAGATCTGACAAGAGAGTGAGAATGGCGCAAAACTACCCGCCTTTACGCATTCATATGCTGGCAAAGCCGACTGGAGCCATATGCAATCTGGCATGCAAATACTGCTTTTTTCTTGACAAGGAAATGCTCTATCCCGGCAGCAAGTTCCGCATGTCAGACGAAGTGCTGGAAAGTTACATCCGACAGCTTATCAAAGCTCACCGCAGCCCGCAGGTAACCGTTGCCTGGCAGGGGGGTGAACCCACACTTATGGGCATTGACTTTTACAAGCGTGCTATCGAGCTGCAGGATAAGTACGGAAAACCTGGCATGACGTTCGAAAATACGATGCAGACTAACGGCACGCTCCTGGACGACGAATGGTGCCGGTTCTTTAAGGAAAACAATTTTCTTATCGGAATCAGTATCGATGGCCCGTGTGAACTGCACGATGCTTACCGTGTGGACAAAGGAGGGAAAGGGTCATTCGACCGGGTCATGCAGGGGTTGCGCTTACTGCAAAAGTACGGTGTGGAATACAATGTCCTGACTACAGTCAACAGGCTCAATGCCGATTATCCTCTGGAAGTCTATCGCTTCTTACGTGATGAAGCAGGAACAGACTGGATCCAGTTTATTCCGGTTGTGGATAGGGTCGATGAAGAAGGACATACATTCCATCAAAGAGGATCCGGGGTTTCAAATCATTCAGTACTGCCTGAACAGTTTGGCAGTTTCCTGAGCCGCATTTTTGATGAATGGGTGCGAAAAGACGTAGGAAGGATATTCGTGCAGACTTTTGAAGCTTCTGCCCGCAGATGGCTTGGTCTGCCTTCAGGCATGTGCGTTTTTGAAGAAACGTGCGGTATCGGGCTTGCTCTGGAGCATAACGGTGACCTCTACTCATGTGATCATTTTGTAGAACCTGAATATCTGCTGGGGAATATCATGGAAAAAGAGATTCTCGAGCTTGCAGCCTCAGAAAGGCAGTACAGGTTCGGGAAGAATAAGTGTGATCTGCTGCCTCAAGTATGTCGCGAATGTGATGTTTTATTCGCCTGCCGGGGGGAGTGTCCCAAAAACCGCTTCCTGACCGCGCCTGCAGGTGAATTGGGTTTGAACTATCTCTGTGAAGGTTGGAAAGCTTTTTTTCATCACATTGATTTTCCGATGCAGATTATTGCCGGGCTGTTACGCAGGGGTTATCCGGCTTCGGAAGTTATGAGAGTTCTGGCTCTGGAAGATGCTTTTGCCCGGGCAGGACGAAACGATCCCTGTCCCTGCGGCAGCAGACTCAAGTTCAAGCGTTGTCATGGTCTCAAGAAGACCGAGCTATCATAGATCTATAGGGGGTTAAGAATGGCAGAAAAGAAACCAAACATACTGGTCATCTGGGGAGATGACATTGGCATTAGCAACCTCAGTTGCTACAGCGACGGCCTTATGGGATACGGAACACCGAATATTGATAGGATTGCTGATGAAGGCATCAAGTTTACGGACTCTTACGGGGAACAGAGCTGCACTGCTGGCAGGGCATCTTTTATCACGGGGCAGAGTGCTTTCCGTACCGGGCTGAGCAAGGTGGGAATGCCAGGTGCAAAAGTAGGAATCCGGCTTGAGGATCCAACAATTGCCGAACTGCTGAAACCGTTGGGTTATGCGACTGGCCAGTTTGGGAAGAACCATCTAGGGGACCGGGACGAGCACTTGCCCACCAACCATGGTTTTGACGAGTTTTTTGGTAATCTTTATCATTTGAACGCTGAAGAGGAACCTGAAGACCGTGATTATCCATCTGAAAAAGACTTCCCTAATTTCCGGAAGAACTACGGCCCCAGGGGCGTAATCCACAGCTATGCCGACGGACGCATCGAAGATACCGGCCCGTTGAACAGAAAACGAATGGAAGACGTAGACCAGGAGTTTCTGGATGCAGCCATCGATTTTATCAAACGTCAGCATGAAGCGGAAAAGCCGTTCTTTGTCTGGTTCAATACTACAAGAATGCATTTCAGGACTCATATCCCGGAAAGGATAAAGGGACAGTCAGGACGCTGGCAATCCGAGTACCATGATGCCATGATCGAGCATGATCGGCAGGTAGGTGTACTTCTTGACCTGCTGGACGAAATCGGCATTGCGAATGATACCATTGTTATCTACAGCACGGACAACGGACCACACATGAACTCCTGGCCCGATGCAGCTATGACTCCGTTCCGCAACGAGAAAAACTCCTGTTGGGAAGGAGCTTTCCGCGTGCCTGAGGTAATGCGCTGGCCTGGAAAGATTCCTGCAGGCACAATATCTAACGAGATAGTTAGCCACCTTGATTGGCTGCCTACTTTGCTTGCAGCGGCAGGAGATCCGGATATTAAGGAAAAACTTAAAAAAAGCTACAAAGCCGGAGACAAATCTTTCAAGGTGCATCTTGACGGCTATAATCTGCTACCCTACCTGACCGGAAAGGAGAAAAAATCTCCCCGGAATGAGTTCTTTTACTTCTCTGACGACGGAGACCTGGTAGCTCTACGGTACGACAACTGGAAAATGGTCTTTTTGGAGCAGCGAGCTGTCGGCACACTCCTGGTCTGGGCCGAACCTTTTGTCCCGCTGCGTGTACCGAAAATATTCAACCTGCGCACCGACCCATATGAAAGAGCAGATCAGACCTCTAATACTTACTATGACTGGATGCTGGATCACGCCTTCCTCCTGGTGCCCGCTCAGGGAATTGTGGGAGACTTTTTGGCAACATTTAAAGAATTCCCTCCACGCCAGAAAGCGGCAAGCTTTACTGTAAACCAGGTAATGGAAAAGCTCTTGCATGGGATCGGCAGCACCTAACGGTTAAAAATTTATTTGGAATGAAAATCTGCAGGGAAAGGAGTGATTATTGATGAGACGAATAATGGGCGGTATCAGAGGCCGCGGAGCAGAAAACGTACAACGCTATAAAATGCACGAAAAACTTGTTTCCATAGGAGATGACTACTGGATAGAAAATGAAGCCGGGGAGAGGGAATTCTACGTTGACGGCAAAGCTCTCCGCCTGCGCAACACCCTGATTATCAGGGATGTGCAGGGCAATGAGGTATATAAACTCCAGGAGAAGCTTCTAAGGATAAAGGATACGATGGACGTCCTGGACGCTAACGGAAAAACAGCTGCAACGATTAAAAAAGCCCTGATCTCACCTCTTCGCGACCGCTGGAAAGTGGAAGTCGCAAACGGGCCTGAGCTGGAGGTCCAGGGCAATATTCTGGACCATGAGTATAAGATTGATGCCGGGAGGGAAAAAGTCGCCGAGGTCTCAAAAAAATGGTTCCGGATAAGAGATACCTATGGAGTGGAGATTGAGCCCGCACAGGATGCTGCCTTGATCCTGGCGATTGCAGCTGCACTCGATCAAATGGCCCACGATTAATAAGATAGGTTGGAAGAAGGTTGGAGAAGATTGGAAAAGAATAATTGATACTTTTCTTTTTCGAATCCGTTGCAGTGTTCGCAGGTAGTCCATATCTGTTTCGCCCATGATTTTAAAGTCGAGGTGCTCATAAAGTTGACCCGCCTCCTGGTTTTTTCCTTGAGGTATCCGATAGTCCTGGCAGAAGAAAAAAGGAAAAAGGAAAATGATATCAGGATGGGGTTAAAGTTAACTCATTTTACCTCATCATACAG
>JAUPKV010000037.1 GCA_030837265.1 Methanobacteriota archaeon | reverse complement strand
GAGAAAGGGGGAATAAGTTCAACTATAATATGAAGAACCTTTTAATGTAATCTTATAAAGTTAGTCTAAATTTTGGTTGCCCCAGAATAAATTAAAAAGTGTCTTAATCATACTTATTATTTCTTACTCGGTTAAAAGATCTGCAGGTGTTTTTTCGGGATATTATATTTACGTTTTACGAAAGAGTCCAATAAATTTAGATAAGTACGTCTGTTTTTATATTCACTATTTTTTGAGTACCACTTTAAAAACCGTCGAAATCCTATAGTGTATACTTTTTGCACTGACTGGCTATAATGACTATTTTGTAACTTCTCTTGAAAAAGCTTAACATCTCTAACTGTAAGTTTATCTAAATCGTGCTCTACATTATGTGTCACAAAAATCATAATTTTTATATGATAATCAACTGTTCCTTGTTTTAAGTTCGCCAGCTTTATATCGAGAAGATAATCATCTAATATCACCTTACTGGCTGGTGATATTTCGTTATTATCATACAGATGTTTAAGGTATTTGAAGTAGTCAACAGACATATATTTCACTCTTTAAATTTATTTTTAAATATAAAAAGTTTCCTTAAACATATAACCTTATGATAAAATCATAAGCATTGATAAAAAACCATGAAAAAATAAGGCGTAGCTATGTTTACTTCTTGTTTATAGAAAGTATCTGCTTGTGTATTGTAATTTGAAGATACGGACCGAAATTGCAATACATATAAAACTTAAATTGTCATATATACAGGCATGGAGAATATTATTTTTATCGATGGAGGCAGCCTTCCGACACCTCAGGGCATAACAAGAGAATGGGTAAAGGCTGCAGCTGAGAATCGAAATGAAGACGAAAAACTCTTTTCCATGATGAGGGAGGCTTTATGGAAAAAAGTTGACGTTGGCGTGCAGGTTCCCACTTACCCCCAATTTAGAGACATGATAGGGCAGTTTCTGGATCTCATAAAAGATGAAAAAAACTGCTATGAGCCCTTTGTACTGAAAGAAGAAAATGCAAAAATTCTTGAACTGGAGATAGTTGACGAATTTGCAAAACAATACAGGGAAGAAACAGGAAAAACGCTTGAAGTTAGAGTTTGTGTTGCAGGCCCTACAGACCTGTACCTTCAGGCCTTCGGGACGAGGGCTTTTACGGATGCATATCACATCCTTGCCCAGGATATTGAGAATTTCATAAAACAAGCTTTTAAAGCTGCAAAAAACTTCAAAATAAAGGTTGTAGCTTTTGATGAACCCAGCCTTGGTATTAACGATAGAATTGAGTTTTTTGATGCCGATATAATATCAGCTCTTACCGTTGCCTCTACCTATGCCCGGCAGCAGGGAGCGGATGTGGAAATTCACCTTCATTCTCCTCTGAAGTATGAGCTTGTCTGCGAGACACCTATAAATATCATAGGCTTTGAGTACGCGGCAACTCCTTCCAATCTGGATCTCCTGGATAAAAAAGTGCTGGAAGACTCGAATACATATATCAGGCTTGGAGTATCGAGAACTGACATTTCCAGCCTTATAGGCATCATTAATGAAAAATATGGTGTCAATGCCTGGAAGGAAAAGGAGTACATGCAAAAAATAGTCACCGAGCTTGAAACTCCGGAGATGGTGAAAAAGAGACTTGAAACAGGTTTTTCCGTTCTTGGAGACCGCATCAGGTACGCAAGCCCGGACTGCGGACTGGCTTTCTGGCCGGACCAGGAAATTGCTTTCAAGCTGCTTGAAAATACTGCTAAAGGCATCAATCAATTCAATGCAGAAAGAAAAGAATGAAATAATGGAAAAATGTTTCAGCGTTACATTTTTCATAAATACTGAAACTAATAATTATATTACTATTAAAATAATTAAATAATAGTAAGATAAATATTTATATTAAGTTCCATAATTACTATATACCATAACAAAAAACAAATTAAGTTTTTAAGTGATAATAAAAAATAATATAAGAGTTGGAGGAAATAACGTGCATAAATGTATGAAAATAGTGGGTTGTGTTCTTGCAGCAGTAGGAGTTGCTTATGTTATAAAGCACATCAAGAATCACAAAGAAGGTTTCTGTTCATGTGGTTGCCATAAAATAAAAGTAGAAGACGAAAAATCAACTGGTGAAACTGTATCGGATAATAGTAAAACCGAAGAGGAAAAAAGAACTGGCTCAAGATATGGTTCCAATCCGATCCGATATTAAATCCGACATTCTTAGGAATGAATATTCCCAGATTCCTGGGATATGAATATTTTTTTAATGGAATATTTTTTAGATAGGATCTTCAGAGTCCGTTGAATTATGCAGAGAGAACAAATGTTGAAACGTAAATCAATATTTTCTCCTTTTATATTAAAGTTAATATAGCACTTTATCAAGTTTTAGAGCTTCATTTACCGCTTTTCGGAAAGGATGAACCTTCATAGGCTTTTTATAGTATGCAGCACCATTGAAAACGTTTTGATAATATATAGCACATACCTGGTTGCTGTATGCAAAAGGGTATTTTAGGGCTATTCTACCCTGATATCAAAATCTTCTCCCCGCTGAAAATAGGATGAGAAGCAATATATACTAAAGGAATTCCTTCCCGAAATAAAGAGCTAACAGTTCATGATGGATGGAAGTCATTTAGTGCGGTGCTAAGAAGAGTATCGATAATTTATACTCCGAATAGTTACCTTTTATCTAGTTAGAGGTTATAATAACTAAGATATTTCAAGCCAGGTCCCCTTAAACCAGGTATTACAATAACTTATTTTCATTTTATTTTCTTTTCAGGTGAAACTATTGAGAGCACAACTTAAAAAAGACCGCGTTCTCGCCAGTAAGGCAGCGGTAACTGAACTGTACAAAACAAGTTATTTCGGGCGTCCAAAAGTGGAAGGTCTCGAACTCTCGCTTGTTGAAGCTGCGTTCCTGCTGTCGAGAGGAAAGCTCGAAATCGAGCTTGAAGGCAAAATACTTGATTTCAAGACATTTTTCGAACAGGCTTCTTTGAGGCAGCCCAATTTTGAGTTAAAATACATAGTATATAAAGACCTTAAGGAGAGAGGCTACTATGTACAGCCTTCAGCTGCGGATTTCAGGGTATACCCCAGAGGTAGTCATCCCGGAAAAACTTCATCGACAATTTTTGTTCATGTACAGTCTGAAAGGCAGCTGCTTTCTGCGAAATTCTTGCAAGACTCGGTTAATTCCGCAGAAAACGTGCATAAACAATTTATCCTTGCAGTAGTGGACGAAGAAAGTGACCTCACATTCTATGAGATTAAAACTACAATTCCCAAAGGAGAAATGTCTGAACCTTATCCTGCTGTAAGGACCGATGCGACTTTCCTTGAAGATAGGGTGATAACCTGGAATCCTCAGGCGTCAGAAACTCTTTATTTAAGAGGATTCTACGGAAAAATGCTTGACTCCGAAAGGTTGCAGCTTTCCCTGGTTGAATCTCTATACCTTTTATCTAAAGGCATAGTAACGATTCAGGCCAGGGACGGCAAGGTATTTTCCTTTGATGAGTTCATAGAAGCAGCCTTAAAGATTGAGAGTTCTTTTCTAAGGAAGTATGGTGTATATAAAAACCTCAGAGATTCAGGGCACGTAGTTAAAACAGGTTTTAAATTCGGAACACATTTCAGAGTTTATAAGAAAGTAGAATCAATTGAAAAAATCCCGCACTCAGAATACCTTGTAAACACCATACCAGCAGATTTTGAATTCAGGCTTCCGGTTATGTCAGGAGCTGTCAGACTTGCAAACAGTGTGCGGAAGACAATGCTTTTTGCAATCGAGAACGGAGAAATGATAGAGTATCTTGATATAAGCAGAGTTAAAATGTGACCTTTGAAGTGTGAAATATGTGGGACATTATTGCAGTGGATATCTCTGGTAGGCACCGGATTAAAGGGGGTTATTACATGGTCTGTGCAGCAGTAGCCCTCACCGTCTCCGCTAATCATATTGAGAAGGTCAAACAGATCAAGATCCAACCTTTGTGGCTTAAAAGAGATCCCAGCCTGTTGGATATCGTACAGCTGATTGAAGATACATCTGACCAGCTCTCTTTTGAGGGGACTATTGTGACAGAAAAAGGGGATATGTACAATCGACCCATCTGGGTGCTGGAAAGCATGTTTTCAAAGCCTTTCAAATTCCAGGATTCCATTGCGGAGAGAAGGGGAATCGAACTTGCGCACCATATTTCTTTAAGTGCTCGCAACTTATTAATTAACGAATTGAAAATCGAGGCATGAAAATTCCAGCAGAAATAACATCCGAGAACGAGAACAGGGTTATTCTCGTTAAAAGAACCAGTCCGAATTCCGACCCAGAACGTGAGCAATACCTTTTCCAGGAATTGAAGGAACTTGCAAGAGCCGCAGGTTATCTGCCGGTTGAAGAACTTACTCAGACCAGGTTTCCTGACTCCAAGTACCAGCTAGGGAGAGGAAAGATAGAGGAACTTGCCGAACTTGTGAGAATCACAGGTGCGGAAAAGGCAATTTTCTACAACAAGCTTTCTACCATACAGCTCTTCAATATTTCGGAAATGTGCGGGTGCCAGGTTATCGATAAATTCCAGTTGATCCTTGAGATTTTTGCAAAGAGAGCAACCACCCACCGCTCCAGGCTCCAGGTAGAACTGGCAAGACTAAAGTACGAAGTGCCAAGAGCAAGAGCTGTTGTCTCCCTCCTTACAAAGGAGGAAAGGCCAGGCTTCATGGGGCTTGGGGATTATGAGGAGTCCTATGAACAGGACTTGAAGAAAAGGATCTCAAGAATTGAACAGGAACTTGAATCTGCAGAAAAGGACAATGAATCCCTGAGAGCTTTCAGGCACAGGAAAGGCTTCTCAATAATTTCCCTCGCAGGATACACAAATGCAGGAAAAAGCACTTTATTCAATGCTATTGTAAATGAGAGTGTCGAGGTAAAGGACATGCTCTTTACAACACTTGTGCCCTTGACCCGTGCGCTTGACCTTGGAGGAAGAAAAGCCCTTCTGACAGACACCGTAGGATTTATCGAAGACCTCCCACACTGGCTGGTCGACGCCTTCAAATCCACGCTGAATGAGATTTTTCTCTCGGACCTCATCCTCCTTGCCGTCGACGTAAGTGAAAAGCCCGATACAATCCTGCAAAAACTATCTACTGCTCACGATACTCTCTGGGACCGCATCAAGGGAGTCCCTATCATTACTGTGCTCAACAAGACCGATCTGCTTGAAGAATCCGAACTTTGCACTATAATGGAACTAATAGGATACATGACTCCCAATCCGGTTTTCGTCTCAGCAAAAACAGGAACCGGAATCAATGAGCTTAAAGCCGAGATCATAAAGCATCTGCCGCCCTGGTCTTCCTGTTCCCTTTCTCTGCCTAATTCGGAAAGAGGTATGTCAATTCTCTCCTGGTTGTACGAAGAAGGAATAGTGCACAGGGTTGAGTATGGAGATAAGATCAATGTGGATTACGAAGCCAGGACAGAGATCATTAAAAGGGCGCAGGCTTTGATAAAAAATGAAGAGACCCTGGGTAATACTCCGATAACTGAATAAACTCCGAATAGAAGTCACAAATCCGGAAGTTTTTCCAGCTTTTTCTCATTAAAAAACTTTATCAGAAGAATAAAACTAATTTCTTTTTTATAAAAGCAGTCTGAATATTCTCAAGTGTTTTCCGGCACCCTTTTGTCAGAAAGTTATCTATATAGTTACTTACTGTTCGCATAAGTACGAAAGGTATTTATATTCAAAAGTCGTTTGTATGTATGCGAACGGGTGTCTACTTAAGAAACAGACATCAGACCCTCCTACCTAATATCCTAAATATACCCCTAGACCAGATTTTTGCTATGCCCTGCCCGTTCGCAATTCATTGTTTATACCCTTTTTCTAGATCATCCCTTTTTCTTTCACGTTTCTTTATATAAATTCACTTACCATTTTCGTACTAGCATGAAATTCGATCTTCACGTACATTCCCGGTATTCAAAGGACAGTAAAGCGTCTCTTGATGAGATTCTTAATGTCGCCCTGGAAAGAGGACTGGACGGTTTTGCGCTTTGCGACCATGATACCATCGAAGGGGGGCTGGCCTGCGAAAAAAGAGCCAGGGAACTTGGCCTCAAAATCACGGTCATCCCGGGAGTAGAGGTATCTTCGTCAAAAGGACATATACTTGTCCTGGGAGCCAGGAAGAACATAGAGCCTCTTCTGAGCCCGGAGGAAACGATTGAAAAAGCCAGACAGCTTGGAGGCGTGGTTATCATCCCTCATCCCTATAAGCAAAGTTCTCATGGGATAGGAGATTTTGAAGGGCTTGATATCAATGCAGTCGAAGTTTTCAATTCTCGCTGCCTCTTTAACGACGCAAACCGTAAAGCTGAAATTGAGGCAAACCGGCTCGGAATCCCGGGAGTTGCAGGAAGCGACTCCCACATTGCTGAAATGGTAGGGCAGGCCTATACCGAAATTGACGCCTCCGAAAACACCCTGGAAGCCGTGCTCACAGCAATCAGGGAAGGAAAAGTAGCGCCTGCAGGGAAAAATACGCCAACGACCGTTATTTTGGAGCAGATGTCGGGAAGTGTAAAGCGGAAACTAAAGAAAAGGCTGGGGAAATTTTTAAAGAGAATTTAACTGATCAGATTTGAGATTGATCATTATGAGCCCAAGTTCAATAAGAAATTAAGATTTTGAACAGATGCGATATAAACCTTAAAAACCGTCACGCCAGTTTTCTATTATTCGAATCTTTACGTGTTCAAAAATACCCCTTTAGTTCCAATGGAAAATCTTCAAAATGTTAATTACAAATTGTAAAAGTTGAGACTGTATTTAGTTTTTAAATCTTTTTAATCTAGATTATAGGCTGATCTGCTAGTATACAGGAAATTTTTCTAGAAAAAAATTAGTAAGTACAATGAACGTAAAACCGATTGAAAAATTGAATACTGACCCATAAAGCCGTTTAGGCAAAGAAAACACAAAATGAAGTTATTCGGGAATTTAATTTTATACATCCCTCTTTTGATTACTGTGATACTCAGCTTCAGACAATCTTTACATTCATATTAATTGCAATTTCTGCAATATCTCCGCTGTATTCGGCTACCCTGCGGAGACTTTCCAGAACCATACTGAGTTCAATGTTATTCTGGACTCCAAACTCACGTGACTCCAGAGAAACTCCGAACTGAGAGATTTTTTTAGCTTCAACAACCAATTTGTTTATGATCAGGAGGTCTTCTTCAGTCATAACATTCATAGAGCTTTCGAAAACTTTGTGGGAGAGTTCAGCCATTTTGAATATCGGGTCTTCAGAGTCAATCCCGGAACTCATTTTCAGGACATTTACAGCTATTCTGACTGCATGGTCTCCGATGCGCTCAATGATTTTAGTAATGAGCCTGTACTCAAGAGATTCTTGCGGATTCCGGATTCCTATCACTTCATAGAGTTCGATGTCCTCAATTGCGGCGTTGAGCTGGCGGACAGAAAGGAAATAGAAACGATCCACATCGTCATCTCTCTGGATGATATCTTCGGCAATTTCCATATTGTGGTCCCGAAGCGCAGCTATAGAATCTTCAAGCATAGAAAGCACAAGGCCGTACATATTTTTAATTACTCGACTAAGGGGAAGGTCATTGTAATTAAGCAGGCATTGAAAAACCAGCTCATTTCGGGATTCTTCAACAAGTTCAAGGCCTATCATTTTCTGACGCACTGAATCCTTGATGAACTTTCGGTCGGTAGCGCTAAAACCCTTTTTAGTAGTCAACCTGATAGTATCATAGCCCACAAGATAATGGGAAATAAGAACTCTTAAGTTGCTTTCGGCACTATCCGAGTGACTGTATTCAATCGTAGCTTTTGGTGCAGCACGCTCTTTTGAGCCCACACATGAAGAGATTAATAGAGTTTTATTAGGCATGGGTGTAAGATTAAGTGTATCTCCTGCTTCAAGCCCTATATCCCTTACCCACTTTATGGGGAGAGACACAATAAAGGTAGAATTCCCGGTAAATTGAACCTTTCTTTTATCCTTAGTAATAAATAATCCTCCTGAAGCACCCTAATTAACTAATAGGGTCTATATAGACAATTAAAATAGATAAAAGTTTCTAAAAAATTGGGACGCCGAGAAGTATTTTATGCGATATGGTAATACTATTAAATCGGTTTTAGGGGTCAAACAAATAAGGTCCGGGGAGATTACATGAATCTAATTGAAATTAATCGGAAAGGTGTGTATGGAATAGGATTATTCTTTTTGTTACTGCTGGTGGCACCTATTTTGCCCGTTGCCTCTGGAGACTCTGATAATATATATCCCAAAACTTTAGAGTATCCATGGGATCATTCTCCAATCGCGGTATATATAGATAACAAAAATTTGCCGCCCCATTATAATCCCGATTATTACGTACAGATAGAAAAAGCTCTTAATTACTGGGAAAAAGGGGGAAATGGAAAATTAAACTACACTCCCATGTTTAAAATTGTAGATTCGGAGAAAGCTGATATCAGGATAACGTGGGTCGACAATCTTGAGAAAAATCTAAGTGCTCCTGCCGGAGTTGGAGGCTATACAACCCCAACAATTGAGAATATGCGATTCGAACACGTAGATATGGTACTTGGGGTTGGAGATTATAAAGAAGCGAACTGGATCCAGTATGACGACAGTACAATGCTTATCCTTGCAAAACATGAATTAGGACATGCCCTGGGACTGGAACACAGCAATGACAAAAATGATATTATGTACCCGGATTACAAACAGCAAAATAACTTAAATTCATTCCTTGAGGATAACAGTCCTTTGATGATAGCAGGTTACATGATTTTTGCTGCAGTTATCTTCCTCACTGTAAGCTGGCTACTTGACAGGAGAAAAGGATAACAGGTCGACAGAGGATTGGTTTGTTAAATGTAGGTGTAAAATTGTTTATGGATAGGTTGTCGACCTGCCTATATATATCATGATTATTTATTTAAATTCGTTTTTATCCTAGAATAATTGTAACAATTATATGATTATTTTTATATAGAAAGATT
>JAUPKV010000347.1 GCA_030837265.1 Methanobacteriota archaeon | reverse complement strand
GTTTGTTCAATTTGAAAGGTTCACCATAATTGAATGCTTTAATTGCATTACAAATTGTGATGCTGAAATATGTTTTAAATAAAAACAATTTTTATTATAATTTATATAATATAATATAACAAAATTTCTTAGTTGATTCTGAAGAGATGGAGTAAAGAATTACGTGGGGAATAAGTGGGATATTATTAAAATGAATGAGCTAACTGGGGATCGCTGATCCTTCTTCGAATGTTTATGTTTGGGTGAGCATAATATTTCGAAGAGGCTGTATTAGGGATGCAGTAACTGATACAGCACCTCTGGGATTTTAAGTAATGTTTTTGATTTCATTTTCACCTGTTAATTGGTATAAATAAATTTTAATAGTATTTTGAAGATTATAAATTAATAAAATAAGTTAATTTGGGGATATCTTGTCAAAACTCAAAGGTTATTGATGAATCATATCTCTAAGTCTTCGGGAGATAGAATTTTTTCAGCTAATGTCGAACGCAAAAATATCGATGCTCTCGAAGACTGCACTAAACCACCTAACAAAAAACCCTCTACAGGAGTCTTTCTATGAGCTTGAGAAGCATAAAAAATTACTCTAAAGTCCAGTTTGTCGGACATGTATTGTCAACCACACCGCTTTTGATCGAATCTGTTGAAGAAATGAGCGATCGTGGTATTTACCTGGGAGAAACTGATGATTCGGTTGATATACAGAAGCGTCTTGCAATTGTCAGAGATGTGCTTGGGAATGTTTTTAATAATACTTCAATTGATCAGAATCCCTCTACCCTTAAAATCTTTACCATGCCCGAATTCTTCTGGCGCGGCATCAAAGGAGCGTATTATTATAATGATCCCTCCTTTGATGCATTTTTTCACAAAGTATATGACGGACTATATTTACTTTTGCAAGAGTATGCAAAGCAATATGCACTTGATGACTGGCTTTTTATCTTCGGTTCAGCGCTGACCACAAATGCAGTTACCAGCTGCAGCATCCCGATCGACTCCACGCTCTCGCAGGTCGGAGACAATTATTTGAGTGTATACGATATCATAAAAAAGAGCCATGTGCAAAACGGTAGAGGCATTCATAGAGTCTCCGCACTCTTAAAGGCTCTTGACGGCAAAGAAGGCGTAGCCCTCAGCGATGATGACCAGGCACTTTCGGCACTTTTGAAAAACGTGCTTGACATGAGCGATTCCCTTGCTCAGAAAAAGGTGTATAACCGCACTTTAGTCTTTTACGGCACCTTCTTAAGCTATTCAGTTCAGAAACAAAACAAATCGAAAGAAGATTTTATTCTCAATAACCCGTCTCAGACAGTAGGTGTGGTCAACGATTATCTGCAGACCATGGTTATTTATCCGGAGATCAATGATCCGCAGAATCCGGTAACAACCCTTCCGCTGTCGGTCTTCACCTGCCAGAACGTCAAAATCGGGATTGAAATTTGTCTGGATCACAGAAGAAAGCGACTGGAAGGCTATGTATACGAAGGAATGGTTACACCGGTTGATATTCAAATTGTTATTTCCTGTGGAATGCAGCTTTTAAAAGACTCGGTTGCAACGCACAACGACGGAATTCTTTTCAACTGTGACGGAGAATACGTAATAAGCGTTGACGGTGTTCCCGATGCAGAAAATGGAGATTGCTGTCATTCCCAATTGAAAACCGCTCATTTTGATGCAAGTACCGGATGGATTTTGTCCGATTATATACCGGCAGCATCTAAAACCTCACTGGGCAAAACGGACCTGTATCCTCATTCGCTGGGATCTATTCATGTTTATGCACCAATGATAATTAATCTCGACATATAACCGGCCTTTTGTGGTAGTATGCTGTTATTACAGGAGAAAAAACACTCACTTTGTAATGCAGCAGAAAACACTTCGCTTATTCAGAAAACTAAAAGTAAGAATTTAAGCTCCGGATATTGCTGAAATTGTTAAATTCCATACTCCCCTGAATGTAATGAATGTTATTCAACTCGCTAGAAAGTTGAGTCAAGATAATGAAGTGAGAATGAAGGAAAGAACAAGCAGGTTAGAGGATAAGAATTTTTTAGCACAATGGTTTTGAGTAAAAAGCATTTTAGGAGTTAATCATACTGGAAAGAAGCTCTAATCCAAAGACTTTATAGAACCCCATGTTCAAATTCTTAAGCAGGGGAAATGAACATGGACACTGAAGAGATTCGAGCGACTTTCAGGTTTTTGGCTCATGAGAAAAAGCTAGTTTCCAGCTTTGGAATTCAAGACGAACTGTTTCTTCCTTTTCTGCTTTCGCTTAAATCGGGAGGCTCATGGAGTTATGCATCCGAAGAAGCAAAAAGTGTTGCAGTAAAAGATACTTTCACTTATTACGATGAGGCAAGTAAGACTGGATCTACGATGGAAAGGATATATTTCTTTGTCGATCCTGTTATTGTGAACGAAGAAGGGGCAGTCTGCAGGCTTGAAAAATGCGGGACAAAAGAAAAAAGAGAGCTGGTTGAAAGACCTTACAGCATAACCCTGCAAGCTAAAAAGATAATTTTTGCCGAGATAAACACATGTCTTAGAACAATTAGAGTAAGAGAGCTTGATAATAACCGAATTAAACTGGAGGGCATTCCGGCATACGACGCAGCTCATGAACTGGAACATCTTGAGAGGGGAGAAACAAAAGGAATTCCTCTATGGACCTTTGAATACATTAAAGGATAGGCAGAAATATCTGAAAAAAAACGAGTAATCTGATACTGAAAACTGAAGTTAGTAATTTGTTCAATTAAAACTGGTAAAATAACACTTCTTTTTTCTATTCTTCAATTTAATTAAGAGCAAGACGCACTGCGTGCGTACAAGCTGGAGTTAAGAGAAAAATAAAGCAATAAAAAACCCCAAAATTAGTCCTCTTGAGGGAGCGAAGCGACTGAAAAGGACGGCGGGCTCCCGAATCGCAATTCGGGAGTTACTTCTGTCTGATTATGTTTTTAACCCGCCTGTCCCATTCGGTGGACTCGAAAAGCTCTTTAAGTTCAGAGGAATCGTTAATGAAGCAGAACCCCCAGTAGACTGCGGGTAGGAATTCACGTTTCCACTGCTCTTTTTTCTTTTTGTCGATGAACTGGTAAGTCTCCGAAGAGGAAATACGACTTACGAACCCCAGTACCTTTACAAGGTCCGGGATGGTTTTTTGTGCAGAGCCCATTTTCAGGCATTTAAGTCTGTAGTCGTCTATTTTTTTGAAATCGGGATCGAAACCCAGGGTTTTTAAGATGCGGTTTCTCTCCGGTTGAGATATATTTTTTCCTTCTAATTTGAGGGTGTTTAAGGCCTGGAGTTTAAGCAGCCATTCAATCTCCCCGAAGACTTTAGGTTTATGCTGCCTTGATACGTCTCCCAACCTGCGATCTTCGTAGGCTTCCCGTTTTAATTTATTAACCTTGGTTGAAAGATTTGTAAGTTCTTCAGCATCTCTTACTTCACGGACCCTGAATCTAAGTGCAGCTCTCATCAGTTCCCGCTTTTCCTTTTCAAAAGCACCGACATCTTTTTCCTCGGTAAGGGCAAGCAGGCGTGAAAAATATTTTACCCGGAGCGCAGTCGGGGGAAGCCGAACAGGTACTTCCTTTATCTGCGCGGCTTTTTTTGTGCCTTTTCCGAGAGTGCTTAAATCAACCTTATTGATTTTGATCTTTCCAAGTTCGATCGCCCGGGCGGCATCTCCTTCGGAAAAAAGCTCTTCGAGGCGGATTTCGGGCTGCAACATCTGAACCTGGTCAACTTTTTCTCCGTTAAATACCCCTTCTCCAAAATGCTGGTAGAGAGAATCGATGCTGTCCGAAATCTCAAAAATATTTCCCTGATGTTTTCCCGAAACAGCTGAAAGTCTGGTTACTCTGCCTACCTGCTGCTCAAAAAGGCGCATGCTCAATGTCGGACGTAGTAACACAAGAGCTCCTAGAGCCGGAAAATCAAAACCCTCAATAAGCATGCCTACGGTACACAGAACATAAGGAGGCTTTCCGATTTCCTTGAAAGCCATAAGAAGATTGCTTTGCTCATCTTTGGATAATTCGGAAGTCATAAATGCGGTGTTTTTAAATTCCCCTTCCGGAGTATAATTATCAAAATCTACAGGCAGGACGGGATCCGATTCGTGTTTCATTTCGGAGGCCGAAATCTCCCCGTTAAAGACCGAAGCAGTCAGTTTTGCATGGAAAGCGTTAATACCTTCACCGTTTGCCTTTACCCCATAGACTCGTTTTCGGACAGGAGCGCAAAAAACAAGTGTCTTCATAGCACATTGTTGTGAAGTGGATTCCGGTTTTATCATCGAATCATATACGTCTTTTGCAAGTTGTGTCCTGCGTATCACTTTTTTCATTTTATCAGCAGTGCTGCAGTCGAGGTAAAGGTCCTGTTTATCGAGTTCGTCCAGTCCTTTTTCAAAATCGAAAATCTCAAAAATATCTTCCGAACTTTCGGCAATTGTATATTTAAGGGGGGACAGTTCGTTGTCAAGAATACATTCCGGTAGAGTTTTTGCATAAATTTCCCTCATATCTCCAGCAATTTCGTCCACGAACTTGACATTCCCGACCACACCCTGAAAAGGAGTTGCAGTCATCCCCAGGATTTTTGTTCGCTCTCCAAACTCATTTAGAAAATCATTTCCTTTATTATTGATGAAGTTGTGAATCTCATCAACTATTGCAAGGTCTGTATATTCGAGGATAAGGTCTTTGATTGCTGACCCTTGCTTGCCCAGTATTGTCTGTAAAGAGGCAAAAAGTACAAAACCTTCACCATTTTCTTTTCCAGGATATTCCAAAGCCGAAGCAAGTTCATTTCTATCCGTTTTTTGCTCTGAAGAGAGTAGTGCGCTATTAGGAAAAAGAGGATTTTTTTTCATTTTGTCATAATAGGTCTGACTGAGTAGAGGATTATTTTTTGAGACCAGAAAAAGAACAAGCTTTCCTTCATCGTAATATTTTTTTATTATATGCTTCGAAAGGAAAGTCTTGCCCCAGCCGGTAGGAACCTTGATGTAACCTTTCTGATGGGTCTCAAAGTATTTTAGAATATCCTTGAAGATTTTCTTTTTATCTTCTCTCAGTTGCTCAAGCTCGACTGTCTTAGTACCGGCTACTGCTTTATCTGGAATTGTCATCAATATATTATCCTCACGCATGTTACTGTAAAATTTTTTATTAAATCTAGAAACCTGAATACACTTCTCAAAGAAGTTGCACTAAAATCTGTAATCTTAAACAATAGCAATTCAAGTATAAATCGAAGTAATAGGGTCAAAATATTATTAGTATATTTGAGTATTTTAGGGTAGTTTATTTATTAATGGTCCGGCACTTTTATCAGTTGTCAATTCAAATATTAACCCAACTCAATAATAAAATCATGCAAGTGACATTGCATGTACAAGGACATTGTAAGAAGTACTCCCCGCAATTCAGATACAACACATAAATGGCTCCATTAAAGAAAACATAGTAATAACCTGCTTCAGGAAGCCAAAAAGAATAAATCCGAAATTAATTTTCTCTAAATAATTCCCAATTCTCTAATAAGAATTACATCAATATATATTTTGTGCCAAAAAGGACAAATGAGGATGGTAAACAGAAATTCTTCCTGTACCATCGGGAAGATCATCTAAAAAATTTTAGGTTGATAATAAATCAAAGGAACTTCGGTCTTGCAGAAAGATATTTTGCAAGGGCAAGCTTCCGGAAAGGTTTACCTGCTATTTCGCTTCTGATTCGCATGTTGAGTTCATCGGGAGTCATTTGAACTTTTATAGGTTTGTTCTCCTCGGATTCGGCCCTGATGGTTACATTAATGGTTCCATCTTCTACTTCCTTGTCCCCGATAACCACTACATAGGGTACCCATTCTCTTCCTGCCTCTCTTACTTTCTTGCCTATTGATAAGTCGCGGTCATCAATATCAGCTCTGCAGTCAAGTTTATTTGAGACTTCCTCGGCAAAGGATATATGTTTTTCCGAAATCGGTATAATCCTAACCTGGGTTGGAGAAAGCCACATGGGTAGCATAGGAATCTTTCCTACTTCGGTTTCCATTGCAGCCTTTTCAAGAAGAGCATAAATACAGCGTTCTATTGCCCCGCTTGGAGAACAGTGAAGCACCACCGGCCTTTCCAGTTTTCCTTCCGTGTTTACGTAAGAAATGTCATACCTTTCAGCATTTTCCACATCAATCTGAACAGTGGAAAGTGCGCTTGCTTTGGCAAGTGCATCTACAAAGTTAAATTCAAATTTAAGCACGAAGTAGAAGAAACGTTTGTCCCACATCTCAATAAGCACAGGTTTATCGACTGTTTTTGCCATATTGACCACGAGTGCTTTATTAGACTCGTAAAAGTCTTTTGTAAAGCGTATGGCGACCTCGTAGTCACTTATTTGAATTCCCACATTTTCAAGCACATTGATGCAGAGGTCGTACTGCTGTTTGAACTGGTCTACAGCCTGGGCCATGTCCGCACAGAGAGTGTGCATATCCGGCATAGTAAAAGCCCTGAGTCTTCTTAAGCCAACGAGCTCTCCCCTCTGTTCCTTTCTGAAGCTGTACCGGGTCATTTCGATCATGCGAAGAGGCAGGTTCCTGTAGGAAATTGTCATATCATGGTTCATCAGGAACTGTCCGAAGCAGGCTGCAAAGCGCAAGAACATCTGCCGTTTATCGGACTCGATAGAATACTGCCTGGCAGGGAATCGGTCCAGGTATTTCTTCAGGGTAGGGTGGTTCATATCGTACATTAGAGGAGTTTCAACTTCCATTGCCCCAAAATCGGTTGCGACATCAAGCACGTAATTCTCCAGCAGGGATTTTACTAGTCTGCCTTTGGGATAGTAGCGCATATTTCCGGAATCGGAACCAGGTTCATAATCCGCAAGTTCAAGCCTCCTCATTAGCTCTACATGCGGTGGAGCTCTTTCGACAGCCCTGCTCTTGGAAATTTCATAGTTTACAAATTGTTGAAGTTTGGGGTAAGGAGTGAGATCAAAGTCCTCAATTTCGTGAAGTTCGCCATCAGGAGTCAGAATTCGCCAGTAAGATTTTGCGGTGCTTTCAGCTTTCAGGGCTTCGGAAACAACCTCTTCCTTCTCTACGATTGTTTCAACTGAGCCGCAGGCATCTGTTTTTTTTGCTGGCTTTGCCATTCCTTCGGGCCGAATGCTTCTGGAAAGTTCAGACAGGGGATGCCCTTTACAGCTTATGGTAAAAGCTTTATACCATCCGAAAGGAGCACGTTTGACTTCGTATTTATCAGAGAGAGCTGTTTCTATCCCTTTTAAGACTTGCACTGCAACTTTCGGCGAGGAAAGGTCAGAACTTAAATGGGCATAAGGGTAGAGCATTATCCGGTTGGTTTTAACCTGTGCGGCTACCTTTTCGATTTCAAAAACTGCCTTTTCTACAGCTTCTTCCGGATTTGCCTCATCTACTTTCTCCACGGCCGTAAAAGCCGTAAGTGCTTCTTCAAGCCTTCCGGACTTTAAGCACTCATCTATTTTTTCTGCAACAGGAGTTTGTTTTTTGGTTTCGTATTCAATATAATCGGAATGAATAAGCAATAACTGCATTGTACCACCGTGTTATATCATCGGTTCGCCAAACCGCAAGAGTATGTTTCCAAAAATATGTTTTATATAGTAAACTGGTTCTGGATGGATAAGTTAAATTATCTCCACTGCCTGCGATTTGTGCCGTCACCAGATCTTGATTAACGTAAATTAAGAAGAATATATGAAGTCCTAATATCCTGCAACAATATAAAGCAATCCCTTTTTAATTTGCCGGATCACTACTCTGTTCGGAATTGGTGGCAGAAATGCTGGAGCCTCTCAGTTTCTTAAGCAACATGTTAAGCTCTATTTGCTCAGGATGTCCGTATTCCTGGTAAACTCTATAAGCCGCAACCAGAGCTCCCAGCAGTATGGGAGCTGCAAAAAGCCCTGCGATTCCTCCGACAAAAGCTCCTCCTAGAAAAGCGAGTATTATTAGCATGGGGTGAATTTTTGACTGCATTCCTGTCAGAAGAGGTCGCAGGAATAATTCCGGAGGACCGTATATTATAACTGAAGCTACTACGAGGAAAAATACTGCACTCTCAAACCCATACTGTACATAGCGCATCAGAGCGAGCGGTATAAGCACCATATATCCTGCAAAAAGGGGGATAACTGACGCTATAAAGATAAGGGTCGCAAGTGCCAGAACATGGGGGAACCCAAAAGCATAGAAAACTATAACGGAAGTCACACTTACAATGATGGCAGAATAGGCACTTCCCAGGAAAATTCCTTGGAGGATCTGATTAAGGTGACATGCATATCGGTTTATTATTCCCTTGTAATCTACTGGCATTATACCAAGAAAGACATTATAAAGTCGGTCACCGTCAGCAAGTATATAATAGCAGAGAAAGATCGAAACCATGAAATTAATGATGAAATGGCTTATACTCTCTGCATATCCCAGAATACCTATACCTCCGATTGCAGGGAACAAAGATCCGGAAAGATTTTTGACCGCATCATTGA
Organism: Methanobacteriota archaeon; assembly: GCA_030837265.1. The sequence goes on along the minus strand of JAUPKV010000347.1, from coordinate 21,737 downwards.
TAATGTCGACAATTTCTTGCGGAATATTAAGGGCATGTATGAAATCAACAGCTGCCCTGGTAACTGCTGCCTTATTGCCAATAATCCAGGTGACCTGGTTCACGATTTCTAGAATTCCTATTCCTATAACAAATACAAGAGGGATGAAAATGCAGAGGCTGGCAAAAAATGCCCCCAATTTTCTGTGGTCTTTGAATTTTAATTGAATAGGCCTTGCGATGTAAGCAAAAACAAGACCCAGTACTATCCCGTCCGCAAGAGGCAGCAAGACTAAAAAAGAAAAGAATAATAGCACTGCTATTACTATAAATGCCCCAATTTTCCAGCGGCTTGTGAGCATTTTGTCATAAAAATCCAGATATTTATTCTCTAATTTTATCCTGTGTGAATCGTGAGTATTCAAGTTGTCTGAAACATTCGACATGCTACTTAACTGTATGAATTAAATTCTATATAAAATGATTTATGCAGTTATATTGATCGAATTTAATTTTTCACTGTTTTTTATTTTTGCATGTTGTAAAGCCTAACGACATCACTAAAATCAATTCTTCCGTTGTTGTTATAATCAAAGTAGGTAACCAGACCATTTTGTGTGATCCATGTTATACTATTATAGTATGTCGCAATATCAGCAAAATCCCATCTTCCGTTTCCGTTGATGTCCTCATAAAAGCCATCATTGTTTAGATCTGTCGGAGTTTTAGTGCAACCAGGGAAAATTGGAAGTAGTACTACAGTTACCTTACTTGCGATCACGGAAGGATTTATCAAATCGCCATTATCAGCATTCATTTCCGTTGATACGATGTTTATGTCCGAAGAACCTTCCTTTATTCCGGTTAAATTAATGACTCCCAATGAAACATTAGTGTCTCCAGCATGAACTTGACCAAGATTTACAGCTTTTATCCAGACAGAACTTGAAGGAACTATAGAAGTGTTTGATACTCCTGCCCAGTCAGGTGGAGAAACCGCAGTGATATTCGCTATTGTTAGGTTTAGGACCGAAATTGTGATATTATAGCTTGCCAATCCATTAGCTGGAACTTTATCCATCAAAATCCGGAGACTCTGCGAAGAATGGGGATTCACTTTAATTACTTGAGGATTAAATGAAATGTTTGCCACAACAGGAAGAGGAGTTCCCGCATCGGTGAATGCCTTGATGCAAACATTGGTATTTGAATATGTTGTAGTTAAGTCGGTCCATCTATTCCCGTTCGGACTAACAAAACTTTCTCCTGTGTTTGCTTTTGCTTTGCTGCTATAGCCCGAAAGCGGATATTCGATAGCTACAGGATAATTGTAGCCAGGAGTCATAAGTTTCAGGACCACTGAGAACTTCTGGTTGGCCTGTAGCAAAATTCCAGTATTCAGACGAACAGTATGGTAGCCTGCTGTGGTACTTACACCACTCTGGGTAAAAACAGGGCCGGACTGATTAAGGGGGCCCGAATTCGGATTAGTATATATATAAATTTCATAGTTGCAGTTTGAGTCTGTTGCATAGAAACTTACAGCTTTAAGGATCTCTTCTGATTTCACAGTAAAGATATTTGCACACCAGCAAGTTTGGTTATTGTATCCATAAGTACTGGTCCACCCCAGGGGGTCGTATTGGTAGATATATTTATAGTTATTAGAGCTTTCAGCCGTAAAAATTGAGTTCTTGGTTCCTATATTTGAATCATAGTAAGAAACATAGAAATATCCGTTTTCACCCCAGGTTGATCCCCAACTATTTTTTACAATAAATGCTCCATCTCCGGGCGGAATCCTGGTAAAATTATTCTTATCAAAATTGTCGTCCCAACCAACAATGGCTACTTCATGATTGGGTGATGAATTGCCATCGTAGTAGTGACTCTTCGTGGTTCTATTATAATAATTATTGATACCGTCAGCCATGAACGTAACTGAATGTACTGCTCCGTAGTTCTGGATTGCGGATTTTATTAAATTGTAATCCAGCGGCCCCTGCATGTCAGGAAGAAAAATTACATCTTGTACATGTTTCTGAACCGGAAGTCCGAGTTCATTGGGTGAATAGACCGAAGAAGCGCTGAAAGGATCATCGCTTTCATTCACCGGTCCACTCCAACGGGCCAGGTAAGCTATTGACATGGTCTCATCGCCTCCTTCACTGTAATCAAATCCAGCGGGAGATGCGTTTGAAAGCACATTTTTCAGGTTATTTTCTGAAAAGTCCCAGGCCTCTTCCGGCTTTAAATTTGATTCAAGAGATGCACAAGCTGCAAATGCCCAGCAACATCCTGCCAGACCCTGATTCTTCACAGGGGTTACCTTATTCATTATCCGCAAATCATAATAAGCCGGAAAAGATACTTTAGCAATTGCTTTAACTGTAGAAGTATGCTTAAGATGGCTAAGATCCACAGGGGATGGTACATATCCAGCTTTATGTCCCATGAAAGAAACAGTTTGAGTGGGCATTTTTTCACTCTGGCATTTAACAAATTCAGGGCTTACTGATGCAAGTGAAGAATCTGGTACTGTGCTTGCTACTGCTAAAGACGAGCAAAAAACGACAAATAGAATCAACAACTTAACGCAGATTATTAAATTTTTCACACTTGCGTTACTTTTTATGTTAACTTTTTTTTGCATGTTTATCTCCAATCCATTTCCTTTTGTATAGAGTATTTTCTTGCCATCGCTTACAGTCGATATGGAAAATATGTGAGTGAAATGAAAGATTGTGATCACAGTTAAGCGTTGAAAAGGATAAATTAATTTAGTCTCTCAATATGTTAATATGTTTGGATATTTATATCAAATTTGATAAAAATTATCTATATAGCACAAAAACCAATGCAACTTAATGGCAGGTACAAACTAAATAACGGACCAAAGAAAAGAAGAAAAAGCGTAAATGCCCGTATTCCTTTAAACTTATTTAATCCTAGGCTTTCTTATGCACATGTTCATATTTAGGTAAATGAACATGCACATGTTCATGTTTAGGTAAATGAACATGCACATATATCTTCATTTTTTTCATTTATTTTATGACTTTTTATTTTTGATGGCTCCTAATGCATGTTAAAAAGCAATACAACGTCATTGAAATCAATTCTACTGTTGTGGTTATAATCAAAGTAGGCAATCAGACCTTTTTGCGTTATCCATATCATGTTATTAAAGTATACCACAACATCGTCGAAATCCAGCCTTCCGTTTCCGTTGATGTCCTCATAGAGCCCATCGTTGTTCGGATTAAACGAAAGTAAAAAAGTAAAAAAGTAATAAAGAACAATAGGAACTACGGGGGCATGTCCCGCTGCAAAGGGGTTTGTTTTCACTTGTGGAAATTCAAATCCTTAGTTTTTTGTCCAGATCGGGTACAAACTTATTAAAGTACCTGGTCACCACGCAGGAATCTGTACATTTTCCGCATCCTGTACAGTTTTCTTTTACGTACGGCCTTTTTCCTTCGAGAGCAGCTGCACCTACTGGACAAGTTTTCACGCATATCCCGCATCCTGTGCAGCGAGAAAGCCTTAAAAATTGTTTTACAGTTTCCGTAAAGAGATTAACAGCTTCTCCTTTTGTTTCCGAATTCACAAGCAGGTTTCCGTTTGAAAAGAGTTTTATGGTCCCTTTTTTAGTTTTTACCATTAGTAGACCCAGTTCTTCCGCATAAACCGTATTTCCAAGTACGGTAAGCAGGTTTAGAGCTTCTTTTTCGCGGATTCCCCTGACTCCGGCCTCAATAGAGAAGCCTCCGGCTTTGCAAGGAGAAATTCCTCCCACGACTTCAATTTCAAAGTCTTCGATTTTATCTTTCGCAAGAGTAGAAATTCCAAGTTCTTCCGCAAGCCTGAGCATCTTTGGGGGCAGTTCTTTCCAGCGCCAGAATCCATGTTTTATAAATTCTGCCGAAAACCCGTTATTCTTTGCCCATTCAAGCAGGAAGGAGTCCCATTTATCATACATGTCAGGATGCAGCTCTTTTACCCGAAGGTATTCGGCAGCAAGAGCCGAAGGGCACAGCCAGCATCCTACCCTTTCAAAGCCAAGGTCATAGAGAGGATTATAAGAGAGCCCTCTCCAGTAAATATAAAGCCATACTTCCAGTGCCTTCCAATCCCTTATAGGAAAAATGTTGAGTTGGGAAGGGACAAAGGGGTTTGTTTCAGTTGCCGCAATCCTTGCTCTTGAAAAAGATTCATGCTTCCGCTTACCATCGATTGTCAGATATGCTATACTGAGTGAACCAATTTCTTTCTTTGCTTCAAGTTCTCCTGCAGAAGCCAGTTTGCATACTTTGCAGCACCAGCGAAAATCCTTTGCGGGAGGCCCGAATTTTTCAACCTGTTCCCAGAAAGCAGTGCCTGAGTTTACCTCTTGTAGTGGAACTTTATTTTCAAGGCAGTAAATTCTCACAAACTCGACAGTTTCGGGAAATTCTATCCCGGTATTCAAGAAAAAGGCTTTAAGCTCTCTTTGCTTAAGGGCAGCCCGGGCCAGGTCCAGCACCACAAGGCTGTCTTTTCCACCGCTGAAGGAAACATAAACCGGCAGTTCTTTGTGTTCGTTTCTGGAAACTATCCCTCTGATAGTATTAATTGCATTTTTGCCAAGCATCTGCAGATGCTTTTTATTTGCTTCCACGCATACCTTTATATCCGGGATCTCGGAATGGAGAGATACTTCACTACTATCGATCTTCCTGATCTTCAAAATTTTTGCTGCTATTTCATGTGAGGTTTTAGTTTTTGAAAAATCCTTTCCGTCAATGAGAGAAATTCCATAACCAGTCAAGTTGGCGGCGGTTACAAGAACGAATTCGTTAGCCTTTATATTGTTATCAAATGATTCAATGAGCTCTAAACCTACATTTTTCCCATTAAGATGTTTACTTGCTTTTTTAAGTTCGACTTTCCTACCCAATCCATGTTTCAGGAGGATTTTTGCACCCTGCACAGAGGGTTCAAAGTTATAATCCATTATTGAAAGCTCAAAACGCAGGATTCCGAAAATAAAACCATCTACGATCACTTCATCGGTTTTATCTTCACCTGGAATTTTATTTAGAAGGATAAGCCTGTCTCCGAGAGGATTACCGCCGAAGGAAGAACAAAGCCGGCTATCCAGTACTTCTCTTTCATGTGGAGAACAGAAGCGAACATCAGCAGGCTGAGAAAGCCTGATTGTTTCTCCTTTGCCGCCACATCTGCCACACCCCTCCCCGATAAGAGGCAGATTACATTTCCCGCACCAATAAATATAGTTATCTTCATATTCAAAACGCTGCGAGTCTTTTTTCCCGGCTGAACCAGGGTCTGAAGCCCTTTTAGGATCAGGGCTTTCTCTAAAGGAATCATTTACTTTTGAAGCTCGAGTTTTATAAACCCCGCTTGGCACCCGTTGCGCCTTTCGTTCCTTTGAACCTGAAACCTGGATTTTTTCATTTTTTTGTTTCATTGACATTCTGGCCTAATTCCAAAGCATAACAAGTATTTAATCTTATGTCAAAAAATGCATATACCTTTCGAGGCTTTCAAATTAGAATTTTGATATAAAAATCTATTCCTTTTTCCTTAATAATACTATCAATTTTTTTCCAAAACAGAAAAATAGTATTCAAAACGATTCTAACCATAGTATTGCTCTCAAACCTAATCAGTAAAGTCTTTGTCTACCGAGAGAATTTGCTTCACTGTGAATTATATTTGTGAGTGATATATTTAAAAATTTGTTTGTATCAAAATCTTTGAAAGCTTCAAAATAAGAAAGTCGTTTATTTTATATAGGTACGCTACGTAAGAAAAATCTTGACGATTAAGAGTTAAGGGGTTTTTCTCTAATCGTCGAGGTTGAATCACCAAATGGGAGCCAAATCAGAGGTGGTTAAAGGCTCCCAACCTATTTAAACATTTAAATGTATTTTTTAATTTTAGGTTGTTAAACTCCCAATATATCCTTATAATACTTAAAACTTGTGCAATTTTAAAAATATTTTCCGTTTTAAATCATATATTTGTTTATTTTTATATGATCTAAAAAATATGATAATTATTATATATTAATTATCTTTATTTATTAGTATATTTTTCTAGTGTGAACTTTTACATACTTTTGGAAAAAGTAAAATTTTATTATTCTTTTATACAAATTCCCTCTGCGAGGATAATACTAATGTTCAAATAACTTTATTCTTATAATTAATTTATTATTTAAATATATTTAAGGCATATGAATATATTAAACTTCTCCAGTGTTGAACAGATCCAGAAGGTTATCAAGATGAATTATGATGTAGTTGTGGTCGGAGCCGGTCCGGTGGGTTCAACAGCTGCACGACATGCAGCCCTCAATGGAGCCAGGGTTCTATTAATTGAAGAACATTCTTCCATTGGTTCGCCTGTAGGCTGTACCGGACTTTTAAGTACAAGAGCGCTTGCAGAATGTGAAATCCAGCCTTCGGATGAATTCGTATTCAATTCCGTCCGCGGGGCCTTCATACATGCCCCTGACGGCCAGTGCATGCCAATAGATGGCAAGCAGACCAAAGCATATGTGATATCTCGGAAAAATTTTGACCGCAACCTGGCAATAATGGCAGTAAATGAGGGTGTGGAACTTTCTTTGAGGACAAGAGCAATTGGGCTTGAAAATAAAGACAATACATCCGGAAAGGGGAAAAAAAATCAATTTTATCCGGTAAAACTACAGGTTCTTAAAAACGGCAGGTCTGAAACGGTTTCCACTTCCGTCGTGATAGGAGCAGATGGGGTTAAAAGTCGGATAGCCAGTTATGCAGGAATGGATAAACCCGTTCGAGTACTTTCTGGAATACAAATCGAAGCCCCATATGCATCAATTGACAGCAATTTTGTTGAATTATTTCCAGGATCTACAGCCCCTGGTTTTTTTACCTGGGTAGTGCCGGTTAATGAAAAAATCTCGAGGATTGGACTTGCCATTGAACCTGAACTCGCCAGAATAGATAATAAAAAAGAATGCTCTCCCCTTTTTTACCTTGAGAAGTTTCTTTCTACTAATCCTAATGTAAGAACCAGGTACTCGGGAGGCATGCTTGACTTTGTAATAGGTGGGATTCCAATTGGCCCACCGGGAAAAACGGTTGCGGATGGAGTGTTGCTAGCAGGTGATGCTGCAGGGCAAGCCAAACCGACATCAGCTGGTGGAGTTTATACTGGAGCCTTTTCGGCAAAAATAGCTGGGAAAGTTGCAGCAGAGGCAGCTCTTGAGGGGGATAACTCTGTTCAGAAGCTATCCGAATATGACTTGCTCTGGCGAAAGGGGCTGGGAAAGGAACTTGAAATTGGCATGAAAATTCATGATTACATGGGAAAACTGGAAGACAGGCAGATAAACAATCTGATTGGCTCACTAAATACTCCTTCTATTCTTAAAATGGTCACTGAGTACGGAGACATGGATCATCCTTCTATCCTCATGAAAAAACTAATGTTTTCGGGAAACTCTCTGAAACTGATGAAAGCCTTCGGCTCTTTCCTTAAGACTCTTTTCTAGAAATCCTTAGGAAGAGCATGATTTCACTGCTCTGAATCTAACTCTTATTAAAACTTACATAACTTAATTATATAAGAAGTTCATTTATTTATCCGGTTTGTAAAAGTTTTCCTCCAATTATTAGTTACTTATAGGGGGTATTTTAATCAGAGATAAGCGTTTGATTTTTGGCTCGGAAAAAGATCCGGATACGAACTTTGAAGGGAGTCCGGGACAGGACTCCAAAGAAGAAAGTGATATACATGTATCGCTTTATGAGGAATCTCTTGCAATGCGTAGAAGGCTCGGAGGTGTACTGGAAGTTGCAAGTAAAATCCATCTTCGCACGATCCATGATCTCAGTGTGGCTTATACCCCTGGGGTTGCTGAACCCTGCCGGGAGATAAGCGCGAACCCGGATCTTGCTTACATTTATACTTTAAAAAAGAATACTATTGCCATTGTTACTGATGGGTCTGCAGTACTTGGACTTGGGAACATAGGACCGTATGCTGCACTGCCTGTTATGGAAGGCAAAGCTATCATATTCAAAGAATTTGCCGGTATTGACGCTTTCCCAATCTGCCTGGATACTCAGGATACGGATGAAGTTATCCGGGCTGTCAAATATCTGGCACCCGCATTTGGAGGCATTAACCTTGAGGATATAAGTGCACCTCGCTGCTTTGAAATCGAGACAAGGTTGCGCGAAGAACTTGACATTCCCGTTATCCATGATGATCAGCACGGCACAGCCATCGTAGTTTTTGCCGGGATCCTGAATGCACTTAAAATTGTGAATAAGGAATTGAATAAGCTTAAAATCGTGATTTCAGGGATTGGGGCTGCCGGGGTCGCAATATTCAAGTTTCTAATCCGTGCCGGAGCAGACCCCTTAAAAATTCTCCTTTGCGATAGTCGGGGGATTTTGTACAGTGGGCGAACAGATGGCATGAACCCGGTTAAAGAAGAGATCTCCAGACTTACTAACCCGGAAAAAATGAAAGGTGGGCTTGAGATTGCCTTTTTGGGTGCCGACCTTTTCATAGGGGTTTCAGTCGGGAAAATTGTAAGCGAAGATATGGTTCGCTCCATGGCAAAAGACGCGATAGTGATGGCTATGGCAAATCCCGTACCTGAGATCATGCCTGATGCTGCAAAAAGAGCAGGGGCAAGAATTGTGGCAACAGGAAGATCTGACTTTCCTAACCAGCTTAACAACTGCTTGAGTTACCCGGGTCTTTTTAAAGGAGCTTTAAGCACCTGTGCAAGGAAAATAACACCTGAAATGGAAATGGCTGCAGCCTATGCTCTTGCTGAAGTTGTGACAATCAATGAACTTTCCGAAAATCACATAATTCCCGACCCTCTAGATAGGCATGTAGTATCTGCAGTTGCGAGTGCAGTTGAGGGGGCTTCTGTCGAAAGCTGTTCTGCAAGGAAATATTTCGCGAAAAAATAATAAGCATGAGTTTTATTATAAAATTTCGTACTTCATGCTTCATAAAGTCAAAAGCGCTTTTATCATGTTTATTTAGTGCTGTGCGGCAGCCTGCATCCTTGGAAAGAAAAAATAAACATATTCGGGCTGAGCTCATTCTGATATATCTCAATAAATATATTTACTTTTTAGGATGTAAACTTTTTGGTAAGTAAAATGGTTTCAGAAACACAAGAAAGTTAAAACTTAATTTATAAAAGATAATTATATATAAATTAACTCTATATTATTAAATCAATTTTTATTAAATTATGTCAATTTAATAAAATATGTCTAAACAAAACGATATCCAAATCACGTATGGGGGAAATTAATGAAAACAAAATTAATAAGTTCTCTGCTTGCTCTATGCCTGGCCTGTTCGCTTGGAGTTGTGCAAGCACAAACAGAGGGAAATAACTCATCCCAATGGGAAAACACAAGCCAGGGATCCGGTGATGTCCGTTGGGTTTCGATAAGTGATAATGAAACGTCGTTCGATTTAATGCAGGAATCAATTCCATTCTCAGGAAACTATACCAGTATAAACGGAACTTTTTTCCTGAATTTGACAGCCCTGTCTCCAATGGCTATAAGTCCATCCAACGAAACAGCTATAGCTGAGTTCAACTTCACTGATCCGAAGGGTCAAATCAATTATTCAGTGGTTCTAAAAAATGTATATAATGTCGCTGAATCTTTATTTACTTATAATTGCATTAACGGAAATTCATCCAATGATAAATGCACAGGACCTACCACATATAATTACGGTACCATCTGGGGCGTTGGAGAATTTTATGTAAATGGCACCATGGTAAATAACAAGAGGATCATTCGAATCATGGCAATTGAGCGGGTTAATAATTCCGATAGAGAAGGATATACACTAATTTTTGATAAAGAACTGCCTCACAAAAGCATAGAGACTCGACTTTTCTTACCTGAACTGGTGGTAACCGACAACGGAACAATAGATAAGCAGCCAGTGCCTACGAACTATACTCTACCAGATAACCGGAATCAGTCTTTCATTAATATAATTTTTGAAAACAGTCAGCTTGAAGAGAAAAAGATCTTTTCAAATAATACATCTGGCGAGATATCCGGAAATATAACTGAAGGTAATGGAAAATAGAAGTCAAGGAGCCTGAATTCTTAACACAGGGAAATTATTTTTCCCTTTTTTTCGAGATTAGTTATTCGCAGCATTACGTAAAAGCCTCAAGACATTTTATTTTACCTGAACCGCACCATTTTAAAATATATGCACCGCTTTCATTTAAGTATATGAAAGTGTTTGCATGGCATATTGTTCCATTGAGTTCTGTATCTGTGCCCATCCAGCATCCGCTATTAAGGAATAGTTTTTTTCCGGTTTCTGTTTTTAATTCAAAAGAACTTGCAAAATGGGTATGGCCGAAAACAACAACATCCGCGTCTATTGTTTCCTTATTTTTCTGGTAATATTTATGTTGGATGACCTGTTCTGCCGTTTTATCTGCAGGCTTTGTAAAGTTGTATATTGTTCCTTGAGTGTTAGCAACAATACCGGGAATAGAACTCAATGCAAAAAAACCTGTAAACAAAGCCAATCCCAGATTACCCCAAAAACTGAATTTTAGAAACTCGTTCCACAAAAAGTACTTCTCACCAAGTAACAGACCTAAAAAAATAACTAAATTTAATTTCCAATGCTTTTTAGTAAATGTAACATTAAAGAGATCCTGAAACCAATTAATTGGATCCCATAGTTCATTGAGATGCTTCATTATAGCTTGTTTTTTATCAAATTGGTGACCATGAAGAAAATAGTATGACCGATTACCGATTTTAACACCGTTTGCAATACCGGATTTTTTATCTTTTTTAGGATAATGCCTGTCGTAAATAGCAAACCTTGTGCCATTTTCGAGAGATTCGCAATCTACCTTTCCCTCAAGTCCGCCCAAAGAATCATCGTGGTTACCAACCACGAATATCTTGTCACAATTAATATTTGAGAGTAAGGAAAAAGGCCTGATACAGTCTTTGATAACATTGTCTCTGTTACCATTTTTTGGATTCCACAAATCCAGAATATCTCCCAGAAGAATTATTTTCGATGGATTTTCAACTGTGAGTTCCTTATTTTCGTATTTTATAACTTTAGGTTGATTTGACAAATCGAGCATCCACTCAAGAAAAGAACAAAATTCTTTATGATTACATTCCGAACTACCTAAATGTACATCTGAGATAATTACATAAGATTGCTTCATTTAAGAATCCATACAGATTACATGAATAAATAATAATCTCAAGTTGATTGTTAAAAAGAAGTATTTGGTATTTAGAATGGAAGTAATAGTGCAAAATCAGATATATTGATAAACAAGTCATAATGCACTTTAGTGCATTAGGTAGGGGATTATCGTGGGGATAAAATCATCGTTTGTAAGGAGTCACGGAGTTCGAAAATCGGCAGGTTTAAGGCTTAAAGGTATTGACTACAAATGGGTAGTACTTTCGATTACTACCATCGAGATGTTCATGGTCTCCGTTAACGGGAGCATTATTCTTATCTCACTACCCGCTATTTTCGATGGTATTAAAATCAATACACTCACGTCATTCCAGTACCTTATCTGGGTTCTTATGGGTTATAACCTTGTTACTGCCACTCTGCTTCTCAGTTTCGGCCGGCTCTCGGATATGTATGGGAGGGTAAGGCTTTACAATGTCGGATTTGCAATCTTTACTCTTGGTTCCATCCTTCTTTACCTAACTCCCGATATCGGTGAAGCCGGAGCAATTGAAATCATTGTGTTTCGACTTGTCCAGACTGTCTTAATGCGATACCACAGTCAGTAGTCGATACTATTGACCCCGAAACAATAAAGGTCCTGACTGGCACTACCTGGTTTCCGACTACTCTTGCGCAAGCATTTATGCCCTCACTAAGGTTATCCTTCTACTTTGGGGCAATTCTTTCGATTATTGCCACTTTTTTCTCACTTATGCGCGGCCCTAAACATACTGACAGGATTTCTAAAGTAGAAGATCGAAATCCTCTTGATAAGAGGAAGTAATAAATTCAGATTCTACTCTTCGAGCTTGAACACTCCTTATATTTTAAATCCAAAAAACATCCCCTTTAGTATATTTTATAATCATACTTCCATCAAGAGGGTTAAACATAACGCTTCTGCCAACTTCCCCTCCCACATCTTTTGACAGTATTGGAATTTTTTTCTTTTTCAAAGTCTCTTCAACCGAGATTGCATTTCTGCTGCCAATTTTAAGGATTTCCAAATTTATGTGCTTGAAAACATTAGCTCCTCCCGCAAACTTGGAAACAATTTTGCTTCTTCTGGCTCCCTTTTTGATCATATCATCTAGCATTGACTCGATAGCCGTTTCAGCATATTTTGTTTCTCCATTTTGTGAGGCTCCAGGAAGCAAAACATGTGCTATTCCTGCTATACCTGTTGACATATCATAAAGAGCAACGCCTATGCAGGATCCCAGTCCCATAGCTTCCAGCAGTGCTTTTTTTCCAATTTTTACTTCTCCGATACCTACTGCCATTTCACTATCCAAAATTTTAATATTGGAATTTGGAGTTCTATTTTCCAGGTACTTTTTTACCTCATCAGTCAAAGCGCACTCTTGGCAACGATCATTGTGAGAACAGGTACGTGAAGGTGAACAATAAGATTTCACTATGACATCTCTTTGAGCAAAAAAAAGCGCTTTTCCGATTTTATTTGAAACGAACAAAACTTCGCTGTTCATAACTGACCCACAGTTTTCATTATACTATCAAGCAGTCCCTGTTCTGGCAACAATGATAAAAAGATCTCTATGTTTGAGTCTGTTCGGAGAGAGGTCCCAAATATTATAATATGTTCACTACTTTTAGCCATTTGTGAGACCACCGAATCTATAATGGCTGTAGGACTATCCATTGCATAACTTGGAGGGGATGGAAGCAATACTATATCCATAAACTCGGCTAATGCGTCACAAAAAGAAGAAGACAAAATGTTGCCAATTTCCATAACTGTAGATGCATACATCTCATTATCTGTATTTTCCATACCAAGTAAATCGGTAACAATTTGTTTTGATGAATTCTCCGGAAGCATAATGTATAAATATCCAGACCTGCCTTCATCAAGACTCTCCAGCGCTATAAGCACGCCAGCAACAACTCCGTTAATTAATTCATTGTATATATTTTTTATTTCAACAATCCTGATTTTTGGAACTGAAATATCCACATCCTTATCAAAAAGTATAGAAAGAGATGTTGCTGCGTGCCCTGATCCGATATTACCGAGTTCATTCAGAACATCCAGTTCCATTGCACTAAGATTCCCCAAATCAATCATCAATACCACCCCATATTCGCTGAACTAAGAATCGCGATCAATCTTCATCTCAAAGATCGAAAAAATATTAAGTCAATAATTAGTCAGTTTTCTATTTCCCGATTTATAATTTTATTCGCCGATAACTTTTTTTATTTCTTCAATTACTTTTGGCGCCTGGAAAGGTTTTATTATATACCCTCTTGCCCCCAATTTTATAGCAGTTTTTACTATTTTCTCTTGCCCGATCGCAGTGCACATTACAATTTTAGCATCTTTATCAATGGATTTTATTTGCTTTAATGCATCAATTCCTGTCATTTCAGGCATGACTACATCCATTGTAACGACATCCGGTTTAAGGTTCTTATACTGCTCCACTGCTTGCTTTCCGTTCTCGGCTTCACCTGCGATATCAAACCCAGCCCCAAAAAGTATACTTTTAAGAAGTTTTCTCATAAAAGCCGTATCATCGACGATCAACACTCTAGACATATTAACCCCTGAAAATTTTTTTATTGAGGATGTGAATAATTGTAAATTTGTTATTGATATTGGATATTTTATTCAAAGCATAACAAATTTAAAGAGAGAGTAAAATCTCCTCTCATAAAACCAATTACTCTCATTCTCCTGTTTTCCCCCACAATAATCTTTTATAATTTTCTTTAATATAATAATGTTATACTTAATATAAATATTTATCTCAATGGACTAATATTATTTTAATAGTATTAAGGTTAAAGTGAATTCTGAAAATAGAAAAACAGAGTTCAGACAAGAGTATTGTAAGTTTTAAGAAATAGATGAGGTGTGAATTCAAACTTTATATTGATAAGCCTTTGCCCTGATTCATCATAGTTACCAGGTGAGGATCAATTATATGTATTTCATATTTATCCACTTCAAAAGCTTCCCTTGCACCTGTATTAAAAATATATAAATAAGATTCCCATGCTACACGAACCTTAAATTTCCAAGAGGATTCGAAAAATGGAAATCTCCTTTGAAATTAATTTTTTAAAAATACCGATCTCAACTGTGAACCAGTTTAAGTTTTGGTACCTCACTAGTGTTTCCTCTTTGAGCACTATAGAATGCAACGTAATTGTCACTTTCATTACGGGCCTTTATTAGAAAACCTGTGTTTGAATACTTGTCTTCCACATATTCTCTCACAAGGTCGGTTATATCGAACTCACAATAGCTGTTTCCAGGTAGGTCACTGGCTCTTAAGGTAAGTGTTGCATACGGAACTCCCCCCTGTGATACTTCGTTATAATCGTACCAGTCCCCTCCGGGGTTACTCCAGGCAATATCTTTGTTCTTTTTATTCCAGTTTATATAACTGGAGTTCCAGGAAAAAGCAGGTCGATAGATCTCGACAATAGTATCTTTGAGTCGAGAACTACCGGGATAATACCAGAAAAGGGAAAGAGTCGCATTGCTTATTTGCTTGTTTTTATATTCACTTAGATCGAACCAGATAATGTCCCTATACCTGCCGACCCCGCTCATTTCTCCTACATCGAGGAATAGAGAATTCAAAAGAACGTCTTCTGGGGAAGCTTCACGCAGACGGTTGTTATATAAGACCGAAAGATTAGAGACACTCACTTCTTTAAATACATTTATGTTCCCTTTCATTGAATCTGTACCGTTCTCATTGCTTACTGTAAGCACCACCGTATAATTTCCTGCTGCCGAATACATATGCATCGGGTTTTTCTGAGTCGAATTGGTACCATCACCGAAGTCCCATTTTCTGGATGTTTCATTCGCTGAAAGATCAGTAAATTGTACTATTAGAGGAACCGGACCACTGGTAATATTTGTACTGAAATTCGCTGAAGAGAGCACTGGTTTTTCCAAGACTTTGATTAAAACATTCTTTGACGTATTAGTGTAGTTAGCAGTGTCAGCAGGTGTGAAATCAGCATGCAATGTTTGTACACCAGCACTTAGTACAGTTCCCTCTTTTGGAGTATAGACAAAAGTCCCGATAACTGTTGCATATGCATTTAACTGTTTGTCTCCCAATGCTGTTCCGTAAGTTATGTTAGCAGGGTTACTCCAGGTAATCCCAGGAATAGATTTTTGTATAGAAATCGTAGCTAACTTAGAATCCGTACCATTTGAATTGCTTACTGTCAGGTTGACGGTGTAGTTACCTGCACCGGAATAAGTATGCATCGGGCTTTGCTGCGTAGAATGCGTATTATCTCCAAAGTCCCATTCCCATTCAGTTGCATTTTTCGATATATCGTCAAACTTTACAGAAAGTGGGGCATAGCCGCCAGTTACATTACTGCTAAAATTTGCAGTGGGAAGGATTAAGCTTGATACGTACAACTTGCAGCTATCGCTGTAAAAAGCAATGTAATTGTTACTTTCGGTGCGGGCTTTTATGAGGAATCCTGTATTAGAGTATTTTCCGCTGGTGAACTCTCTCACAAGATTTGTTACATTAAACTCGCAGGAGGTATTGTTTGGTGCAGAGTTGCTTTGAAGGGTAAGTGTAGCATACGGGGTGCCTCCCTTCAGTATTCCGTTTTTATCATACCAATCGCCTCCCTGATTACTCCAGGGAATGTTTTTGTCCCTTTTATTCCAGCTCACGTAACCGGGATTCCATAGTGAAGCTGGTCTGTAAATTTCAATTACAGTATCATTAAGCCTCGGATTGCTCGAGTAATACCAGGTAAGTGAGAGAGTTGCACTTTTTATCCTGGTATCATCGGAATACCCACTTAAATCGAACAAAATTACATCTCTGAACCTGCCGACCCCACTTATTCCACCCACATCAAGAAATGAGTTTTTTGAAAATACATTCTCAGGGGAAGCTTCACGAAGACGATTGTTATATTTTAACGGAAGATTCGGAAGGTTTTCTTTTTTGAGTACACTTATGTTTCCTGTTTTTGAATCGGAACCATTTGAATTGCTTACTGTAAGCACTACTGTATAATTTCCGGCTGCTGAATATGTGTGAGCTGGGTTTTTCAGTGTTGAATTGGTATTATCACCAAAGTTCCATTTCCATGAACTTGCATTACTTGAGAGATCTTTAAACCAAACTGTGAGGGGAGCAAAACCACTTGTTACATTGCTGCTAAAATTCGAAGTTGGAAGTATCGATGATGGTGCCATATCCGATTTCGAAGCATACTTTGTATTCCCATCCTGACCAATATTGATTCTTTTTCCGTTGGGTTCCGGCTCGTTGAAATAGTCCGAGAAAAGATAACCTGCGTCAATACAGAGAGAATTCACTTTATCTTTTACCCAGGCTCTTCCATCCCATCGGCCAGCTTTTGACTGCAGATGATAATCATGATTTTTTAAGTCTGAGACTAGCGGATTCACATATAAATCCGTTGTCGATGCACAATTTTTATAGTCTCCTCCCGAGTTATTGTAAAAACAGTCATTATTTATTACAAAGAAATGTGAATCTGCGAGGTAATTGGCAATTCCACAACCTGTTCCAGTAGAATCTTTTGTGCGCTTCTGGGTGTTTATTATTATATTGTTGCGGACGATTGTTTTAAATCCACCTTCTGGAACGTAATCTGCTTTGAAAATATGGGCAACAGCTGCACCATAGCATCCGTCAAATACATTGTTTTCGATAAGAGTATCCTGAAATCCACTGGCTATAATTCCCCCTACCCATGTAATACTTGGATTAGTTCCTGTGTTGTAGAAGGTATTGTGATGAATATGGATATCTTTTCCCAGATCATGTGTAGTTGAATTGTCGGTATCATGGGTTACAATCCAGATTCCCGGTCCATAGGTGTGGTGGATGGTATTGTTGTAAACATCAATATTGTCCATGACATATGTTTCACTTCGCTCGAGCTGAATACCCGGGCCTCCAGCGCTCCAGTGATAAAAAGAGTCTATGATATTATCATGTAATTTAACATTATTAGAGTTCCAAACCCTTAGAGCGCTGTTTGTCCTGCAGGTAACGCGATTATTCCAGGCTTCTACATTATCGCATTTGATTGCAAACAGGGCGTCGTGCCCAAGCTTGTAAATAGTATTGTTGTAAAACCGAACATTTTTTCCTTTGTTTATTCTCAGCCCGTCTCCAGCCCCCTCATGCATATACATGTCGTATACGCTTACATTATTACAGTAAGTAAAGTACATTATATTGTAAAAACCTCTTCCCAATGTGATTTCACTGTTACCTTCATAGTTTACATTAACCTCAAATCCCCTTACAGTAATATTCGAATTTCCTGAATCGCTCATCTGCTGTATAAGGGGTTTCATCGTAGGCCACCCAGTATGATTAGCAAGTTTAATAACTGCAGTAGGGTCCCCTTCCAGAATTGTATTGCTATCAATTAGAATAGTGTCGTCGATAACGTATGTGTTTGGTCCCTTTAGATGGACAGTTGTATAAGCTCTGTTTTTCGCAACAAACTTCAGCGCCTGGTTTATCTGATCCTGTGCACTATTTCCTGCACAGTTATAATCCCCACTGCCGTCCCCTGCAACATAAACAACGGGCGGGGAACTTGTACTTAAAGCTGCAGGAACGCTCGCTAGAATAAAACAAATTGCAAGAAAAGAAATCGATAATTTTATTCTAAACATAACTATCACTTGGACCCAATAATAAATTTTACTAATAATTGTTGCATATAAATATTAATTAAGAAATGTTTTAAATGAATAAATTTATATCATATTTTTTGAACCGAAAATGGGGGATGCTATGTTTATTGAACCTTTTTTAACAACCCCCATATAGCATAATCTCCAAAAAAATTAAATAATATTTATTAATTAGTGTTTGAATGAATTTGTGCAGTAATATTATTACATATATATTATTTTATTTAAGTTTTGTGATTAATAAGCTTACATTTGAGTTAATATTGGATAAGAATACGACTAACTTTCATATTTAACAGTATTATCAACAAATAAAAAATATTTAGTCATGCTTGGTTAAAAACTAATTACTTATACTTTTCTATTTTATTCCAATAAAAAATTATAATTTTTTGAGGAAATTCTCTTACCAAAGAATTCTCGATTTAACTTGGATTTTAGCTTGTTGATACATTTGCAAAGTTGTATTTGCTTATCGTGTTACTGCCAAACATATTATTTGCTGTAAGCGTTACAGAAAACTGTCCTGCTTCTACGTAAGTATGTACCGGATTCTTCTCAGTCGAGTTAGTTCCGTCTCCAAAGTCCCAGTTAATTGATGCAGCATTTTTTGATAAGTCTATAAACTGTATACAAAGGGGAGCATTGCCTTCGGTGACGTTACTATTGAAGCTGGCAGAGGGAAATTCTGGCTGTATCGGAATATATCCGACAAACTTGCCAAACCCGATAGGATTATTTCCTATATTCTTAACTGTGGCAATAACGTTGTTTGTTGCTATATCAATTACAGATATGGTGCCGTCTTGATTCACTACAAATACCCTTGTTCCGTCAGGACTGACTGCAACACCCCATGGATAGTTTCCTACATCCGCAATTGTAGCTGTAACAATGTTTGCAACTGCATCAATCACTGAGATCGTATGGTTCAATTCGTTTGCTACATATACTCTTGTTCCGTCGGGACTGACCGCAACGCCCCCAGGACATGACC
This sequence comes from Methanobacteriota archaeon, assembly GCA_030837265.1. The sequence continues at coordinate 2,761 of JAUPKV010000347.1, read as the reverse complement.
CTACATTCACCGTAGCTGTAACAATATTCGCAGCAGTGTCTATGACGGAGACATTGTTACTTATATAATTAGATACGTACAGCCTTTTTCCATCCGGGCTAACTGCAATCCCAATAGGTGTGACCCCTACCTTTACTTTAGAAGTGACATTGTTTATTGCACCATCAATTACAGTAACACCATCTTCACTTGTTAAATATATTTTTGCTCCGTCTGGACTAATTGCGACTCCATAAGGATAATTTCCTACATCAGTAACTGTAGATGCAATGCTGTTTGTAGCGGTGTCAATTATGGACATGGATTTATCTCTGCTATTTGCCACGTATACTTTTGATCCATCTGGGCTGACTGCAATGCCAACAGGACATGATCCTACACTAATTGTTTCTGTTACATTACTTGTAGCTGTGTCAATTACGGAAACAGTATCGCTGCGGAAATTAGTTACATAAACCTTCGTTCCCTCCGGATTTATTTCGACTCCAAAAGGACAGGTTCCTACATTTACCGTGGCTTTCACCTTATTTGCAGCTGTGTCAACAACAGAAACCGTATTGTCGTTGTAATTTGTAATGTATGCATACTGTTGTGTGGCTTTAAGGATATTTATTGTAATATTTTTTGAATCCGTACCATTTTTGTTGCTTACTGTCAGATTAACGAAATAAAAACCAGCTGAGGAAAATGTGTGTGTTGGATTTTGTTCGGTTGAATTAGCTCCATCTCCAAAATTCCAATACCTTTGTGTTATATTTTCTGACATATCAGTAAACTGCACAGTTAGAGGTGCATAACCCTCGGTTACGTTACTGACTAAATTAGCTAAGGGTAATTCTGGTATTTTTTCATAAAGAGTAGACATATATATATCTGAATTTCCATTGCGGTAGTCCTGATATACTAGACGGTTCCTGTCGATAGCAGGATTATACGCCGCTCCACTAACAGTGATCTGAGTTTCTTTTTCAGTTGATATATTATACATATAAATGTCCGGATTCCCATTGCGAAGATCCTGATATATTACCCTATCACTGTTGACAACGGGACTGTATGCTGCTCCACTGGCGGTAATCGTTGTTTTATTTGAAGTAAACAGATCGTATATCTGGATATCGGTACTTTCATTTAACGAATTGATCCATACTATCTTATCACCATAAATAGAAGGACCTGTGGCTGTTCCGCTGTTTGTGATCTGGGTTTTATTAGAAGTAGAGGAATTGTACATATATATATTCCAGTTTCCATTACGATAATTTTGCCATACAATCCTATCCCCGTAAATTGCAGGTTTATATGCTAATTCATTCAATCCATTGCTTGTGATCTGAGTTTTCATTGAATTTAAGAGGTTATAAAAGTATATGTCTGAGTTCTCGGCACGCCGGACCTCCCATACTATTTTGTCACCATATATAGCAGGATTATATGCTGATTCATTTGTGGTGATCTGAATTTCTTGCTTTGTTGAGAGATTGTACATATAGATGTCTGAGTTTCCATTACGAGTATCCCGCCAGACTATCCTATCATCAAAAACAGCATGGTTACCCAGTACCAATCCACTGGTAGTAATCCTGGTTACATTGGAAGTTAAAAGATCATATCTGTAAAGATCAGTATTTCCGTTCAGAGATTCCTGAAACACGATACTGTCACCAGAGATAACAGGAATCGATGATGATCTATTATCAGTAATCTTAGTTTCAATAATCGCAGGTGAAATGCTTTGTTCACTGTACGCTGATGCATTAGTAGAAAAGAAAATCGAAAATAAAATCATAGCCCCTAAAGCTGAAGCTATTCGATAAGATTTTTTTTCTTTAATCATATAATATTTATCCCGATACATTTTTAATAGTAAAAATATTTATTAAGTAATACTCACTCAAGTTTTTTAAATATTTCTACGATATATAACTGGGAATTTATCCTCTTAGATTTATTTAGGTTAAGCTTAACTTTCATTTAACCTGTAGTCTTTTTTGATAATATCACAACGGAAAAACCTACTGAAAGAATTAGCCCGATTATTATGCCAATTTCGGCGCCGTTTTCTCCCCCTAATATTCCTCCGATTGCAATCCCAAAGAAACAAAAAATTAGAGAAGATATGATTAATCCGATAACAAATGTTAGAATTCTCTCCAATTGAAGTACAAAGATTGTTTTCTCCTCTTTTTTTTTCGGATAAGAGCCTATATTACTGGTATCAAATTTGTCCATCTAACAATGTCACCTCTGGAATTGACTAAACTGTTACTTGTTTAAGTTTATTATTGACTACTAAGTCCCCATGAGTTTTATCTTTTTTGGAACGATCTGAAAATTATTTTAAAAACATTTTTTATTATTATAGAATGTTTCTTTAAAAAGATAACTCTCTACGTAAGATATATATACTAATAATAAGAAATATATGAATGGATAAAATCTCTTGTTTATTGGAGAGTGTTTTTTACAAATATGTTGCACCAGAGGATGAATAAAGCCTAAACCTAAAGATGCACTTTATGAAGTTTCAGCTTTTTGTCTCGTTTTATAGACTTTATGGTTGAGTCTATATGATTTAAGCGGAGGACATTATTTATTTTTAAGCTGTTAAAATGCATAGAACGGAATTTGATCGAACTGATGGAATCAACATCAGATAAAGGAATAGAAAACTCATAAAAATACCTTTAGCAACATTATTTGCGAGGTCAGTAATACGATGTCAGAAGAATCCGATGATTCAGATAGTAGTGATAGTAGT
>JAUPKV010000346.1 GCA_030837265.1 Methanobacteriota archaeon | reverse complement strand
GTTTTTCGTATATAAATCACCGGAAAAAAAGGAAAAATCGATATTTAGAGGGTATCTTTCACAAAAGGTCTGATTATGAATTCAGTGTGTAATCTATTTCATTAAATACGAATAGAGAAATCTTCCTTTTCAAGTGTTAAGTTTTTATTATAATAAGGGTCGCCGGCATCCATTATTTTACCCCATTTCTCTCTCATATATTTTACTTCATCTAAAAATCTTCTCTGTTTTCCGGGAGTATCTTCATAACCACGACTTAGAGATTCATGATGATACAATTCTGCATATGGAGTGTAGATTATCAGATATCCCTTTTCCCGGATTTTCAAACAGAGATCAACGTCATTAAAGGCAACAGAAAGGTTTTTTTCATCAAAACCCCCAACTTCCTCAAAAACTTCTTTCCTCATCATAATACATGCAGCTGTTACTGCACTCACGTTACATATATGTTGAATTCTTCCAAAGTATCCGTTATCGTTTTTTGGGAAGTATTTATGGCTATGTCCGCCAACCGGAGGATTTCCAACAATCCCAATAATAATTCCAGCATGCTGGATGGTATTGTTCGAATAAATCAACTTTGCTCCTACGGCTCCTACTTCTTTCCTTTGAGCATGTTCTAACATCACGGGAAGCCATTCTCTGGAGATAACTTCCGTATCATTATTGAGCAGAACAACATAATCAGATCCGACCTGTGAGATAGCAAAGTTATTTATCGCTGAGAAATTGAATTCTTCACGATAACTTAAAATTTTTATTTTCGGATTGCTCTCTATTTTTTTATAGTATTCAAATGTGGCTTCCTCATAACTCTGATTATCTATTACAATAATCTCATAATTCGAATAATCTGTTTTTTCCAGTATTGACTCAATGCAGTTTCTCAAAACTTCGACTTTATCTTTTGTAGGAATAATTATTGAAATATTTGGGTTTCTCATGATTCTGTATTTTACTCTACATGAATTTGGAAATAGGCCATTTACTACTTCGGCATTAAGTTTTCTTCTTTTAACTGCATCCATTAAAGCATTTTTTGTAGCTTTTAATACATAGGATTTGTTAGAAATGTCTTCAGAAGTAGACCCGGGCACTATTCTCCAGTGGTAGAGGATCTTAGGAATGTGTCCTATCTTTTCAGATAATTCCGTGACCCTTAAAAATAAGTCGTAATCCTGGGAACCATCGAAACCTACTCTAAATCCACCTACTTTCTCAACTATGTCTTTCCTAATTACGGAAAAATGGCATAGATAATTATGGCACATAAATACATCAGGAGACCAATCCGGTTTGAAAAAAGGGTCTACTCTATTTCCTTTAAGATCCATTTTATCTTCATCGCTATAAATCATGTTAACATCAGGATTCTCTTGAAGATACTTTGTAACTTCGTAGAGAGCATCAGGGGACAGTTTATCGTCGTGGTCAAGCAAGCCTATATATTCACCTGTTGCAAGGGATAGCGCTTCATTGGAATTTCCACTGATACCTTTATTTTCGGAGAGGAATTTTACCTTGATTCGGGAGTCCTTTTTTGAGAAGCTATTAAGGCATTTTATAACATCTTCTTTTGTGGATGCGTCGGCGATGCAAAGTTCCCAGTTTTGGTATGCCTGATTTAATACTGATTCTATAGCCGCTTGAATCCAGGTAAGATCAGGATTGTAAACCGGAGTTACAATACTTATTTTGGGTTGATAACTGAAGTTCTTTGCCTCTTTTTTATATTCATCCAGTTTCTCCTCTGTTAATTCATTTTTAAGTATCCATAAATCATAAGGATTTTTTATTCTTAGATTGGCAAAAGCCTGTAAACCAATACTGCCCTCTACCTGTTCATTATTATAATATATATTCAGTCCCGACGATGTTCTTTTTTCACTATGCCAAACTGCTGCACTGGTTTCTCCTTTTGATCTCATTTTAAAGAAAAAAATTCGCCCTTTACTGTTCTTGATAGGTTTAAATTCAAAAGAAGTGTAATCATTATCCCTAATCCTGTATCCGTTTGTTTTTCCTCTTCTAAGAACTTGTCCGGTGGAATCAGTGACCTGAAATTCAATGTCCGAGTTCTGCCTCTGATACGTTGCTGTAAAGATCTTAATTCCATTAAGGTTGTTTTCAGTAAACGTAAATTGAACACACAATTTTTTTTCCAGAGAAAATAGTTCAAGGGGTGGAGCAATAATCGTTTCAATAATTGATATATTGGACGCGTTATGATCTTTTTGCCCGTACCTATTGCGGATTTTATATACAAGTGCCCCAAATCCCTCATTTACGAGTGTTCTAAGACCGATGATCCCAAGTTCATACGAATTTCTTCTTCTGGTGTTTTGAGGCAAAATTCTCTCAATCAATTCATTATGAAATCTAGTTACTGTTTTCCAGACGAAACTTTGTTTTATATCTTTAAGTTCAGCCTCTAAAAGGGAGTTCCTATTTTGAATCTCTGTAATTTGACTGTGTTGATCTTGCCCCTGTTGAATTAGCTCTTTTATCCGATTAGTGTGTGTTTGTAACAATTGATACATGTATTTTATTTGACTATCTCTCTTTTTTATTCGGTTATCTCTTTCTTTTATCTGGTTCCCAAGTTCTTTCAATTCCTGATTTAATGGATTTGTATGTTCCTCCACAAATTCTTTAAAGGAACACTCAAAAAGCTCATGTAATGATAGCTCAGGGATATCCGGTTTTGTTGTATTCTCATCTGGAATTGCTTTGAATACGAACTGATAGGTGTCTGAATGAGGAAGCGATTTGATGAATTTTAAAATCGAATCCGGAATACTCTCAAGATCTTTCTTTTGCTCGGTACCTCCAACAGGAGCAGTTGTCTTTTGGACATTTTCAATAGCGTAGCCACATTTGTTAAATAGATTAATTATATTTTTGTAGGCAAAAAACCTTAAATGTGTCTCATCAAGCAGTCCAGTCTCTGTATATCTAAAATCCCCTAAGAGAAGATTTAATATTACATCCCCATGACAGAAGTTCGGTAAAGAAACTACAATGTAGCCACCAGTCTTTAGATAATTTTTTAATTGCTCTAATAATGCTTCCGGATTCTTAAGATGTTCTAAAATATCCCCAACGACAATTACATCATAAGAATATGACTCAAGGTAACGATTCATATCAATTTCTTCAATGTCACCAATGATCATGGACTCACAATAATTACTCGCAATTTCAGCGGCTTCTTTATCGATTTCAATGCCTGTGACTAAATTACCCCTTTCCGTCAATATTTTAGAGACATATCCTGTTGAAGTTCCAATTTCTAAAACTTTTTTATTTCTTCCTATAAGATCCACTATGAGACTGTGACTAATATTTTTATTGTTTAAATCTATAAATCTCGGAGTATATCTTTTTGAACCAGGTACTTCTATCATGACTCATCCCCGTTGCTTCTTGGAAACCCACAGTTATTTTTTCCCTTTTTATGTATTTTAATATATATTATTCATTAATCGATACAAATTGACGACCTGACCATAAGCCCATCTTTATTTAAGTAAAATCGAAATATACCTCGCTTTTTGGATTGGATATTTTCCGACCACTAATTTCGTTCCTGAGCAAATCCAATACTTTTCATTCAAAAATAAAAGCATGCTTATCTGTCCAGGAAGCAAAGGGATTAAATTTACCAATTACTTTTTATAATCATTTATTTTTTGCTTTAATGTTTTATTTTAGGTTTGTTTTCAATTTGAATTGCAGATTTTCCTTTAATCAAGTATTTTACGTAACAATAAGTCACTATGGATTTGAGTGATCTTTTTATTGAATAAAATTTGGAAATTAGAAATGATAATATTTAATAATGTAATATTGATTAATGGCGTGGATTTGCGGTGTAGTTGCATCTATCGGGATAATAATATAAACAGCTCTGCGCTAATTGAAGGAAGAATGAGGTGCTGACATGTCCGAAATTAATTCCCTTATAACTATATCACTTGAAGATCAAATGCAATTTGTTGCAAAGAACAATATTGGCTGCAGGATTCCCATAGAGCCACCTGTTTTTATGGGTGGAAGTGGTAAAGCCCCAAATCCCATAGATTACCTGGCTGTCTCTCTGGGTGGATGTACAAGTATTAAGATTATCTCGGATCTTTCTAAGAAAGGGTTTAAAGTGGATTCTTTTAAAATGAAAGTTGACGGCACCAGGAGCAAAACAACGCCAGGAATGTTTGAGAAACTACACCTTGTAGTCACTCTATCCGGCGATTTGGAAGAACAAAAAGTGGCGGAGATTATTCAGGAAATTATAATGCATACCTGTCCGGTTGCAGCGATGTTCAGGAAATTATTCGAAATAACCTGGGAACTCCATATCCTTGAAAATGATTCACATGCAAATCCGATGAAATGATTTAATCAAAGGGATTGAAAAAGTGCTTTATTTTGTTCTCAATTCCTTTATCGGCTTCAAAAGTGTTTCAAAGGCAGGTTTCACATTCTTAATGTACTTATCTTTACTGTGTTTTGTCTTCTAGAAGATTCTGCAAACGCCTTTTGTTCTATGTTTAAGATCTCACTTAACTGACTTAATAAGAAAAGTTTGAACTGGATTGTAAACTCCATCAGGGCCATCTTATCTATTTCTTTGAGTGGTACATAGGGATAATCCTTATACCAGGCAGAGATAATTTGCCTCCAATTTTTCGGTTCGATTCCATACTCCGTGAGAAAAGACTTAAGGATGAACTGAGTCTCGTCATCAAGCTTGATTTTACTGTCACCATTAGAGATGTCATCGATAGATGTATTAATAGGGGTTGAAGTCTGTAGTTTCATTTATTGACTCCTATGTTATTGGTCACTTAACGGTCGGCTTTATTAGTTATATCTGTGAGGGGCTAACAGTTTAACTTTACTAATGTCTAATGTTTTTACAGGGAAATTCACGTTTACCAATATATTAGTTGTGTCATATTCTAGCTTACCTAATGTTATAATCCTTTTTCCAGTAAGAAACAAAATGCGCAAAACAAGGATAAAGTCACTAATTATACTATGTCTATAATGTAATACTCGAAGGTTTATTTCCGAAGTTATAATTAAATGGTTTTCTGAATTTATTTTAATCGATGAAAAGCCTAATTAGAATTCTCATAAATATGAAGTAGCGCTCTCCAAATCCGGGACTTGCACTATATCTAAAGTAAAAAATAGTTACAAGTAAAAAATGTAACTAAATGAAAAATATTTTACAGTATTATGCGAAAACT
>JAUPKV010000345.1 GCA_030837265.1 Methanobacteriota archaeon | reverse complement strand
TAGAGTTTCCGGAAAAAACACTCTTGAGCAGCAGGATACATCGTAAAGAGGGGTACAGGTCACACCTCCATAACCGGTTGAGAGCAGGACTGCGGTATAGGCCAGACCTATCCTGACATCTGTTACTTTAATCTCTGCAAGGTCAAGGCTGAAATTGTTTCTGAGTTCATATATCAAAACCGATAAAATCCCTTTTTCGTTCCTTTTTTCCGGGTTTTTGTCCTCAGGATTTTGTTGTTTTACGGAATTTAGAGTTTTCAACATCAGCTACCTTCTTACCTGTTTTATCCTGAAATTATTTCGTGTATTTATGATCTCCGAGTTTTTACTAGATTAATAAATTTTTGGTCGTGGGTCTGAATTATAGAAAGCCGTAAACATAAGACCCTCTTTATTTTTTCATACTGGATTATTAATAGTTCAGACTTTTACCATATTTAATGACTTGAGTTGATTTAAAAAGAAATTTGACAAATGCTAACCTATAAGGGAAAATCAACCAGATGCACCCGAAAATATCACTTAGTTTCTTACAACTTGATAAGTAATAGAGTCTATAGATTTTAATATGTGGGGGAATGAATTAAAGAATTCTGATAAACTGAGCCTGTTTTCCCCGCCTCCGGTATTGAAAGGATACATGTATGGATCAAAGGACGCTTATGAAGCCAGGAATTCAAACAAGCTTTTAGCCATACGTCTTGAAACAAACAAATCCTGCAATCTCCGTTGCCGCTATTGTTATGCCGGAAGTGGTGAAGATTCGGCAGAAATAGCCGAATTCAAGATGCTCAAACACATAATTTCAGAGGCAAAAGAACTCGGGATCAAATCTGTGGTTGTGATAGGAGGAGGAGAGCCAACTTTATATCCGAGTTTCAGAGAACTGGTTGCCTATATCGATTCCCTTGGAATAATCCCCGTGGTTTTTTCGAATACAGTTTTAATGACAGGGGAATTGGCTGAATACCTGTATAAACACAATGCCTCCGTTATGGGAAAGCTTGATTCCCTCAAGCCGGAAGTCCAGGACTATATGGCCGGAAGAGTTGGAGCTTTCAGAGACATAAAAAACGGGCTTGAAACCCTTAGAAGGGCTGGTTTTTCAGAACCTTCAGAGCCTGGAAGACTCCGGCTTGGAATCTCTTTTGTCAGTAACAAAATGAATCTTGACGAGATTGAAGATATCTGGCACTTTTGCAGACAGAATAATATATTTCCAAATATGGAAATACTTACTCCAACGGGCAGAGCAAATGACGAACTTGAAGATAAATTACTTACAGCAGAAGAAATTAAAGAATATAAATTGAAACTGCTGGAAATAGACCGGAAATACTATGGGTATGACTGGCTGCCCTATACACCCATTACTGCTTGCGGATGCCTTCAACATCTTTACAGCCTGTATACCAATATTCAGGGGAATGTCCGTCCCTGTGCCCCGACAAAACTGGACGAACATCCTGCTCTTAAAATTAATGGAAAATATCCCTATAATGTAAACAGAATGAGTCTCAAAGATATTTACACATCCGACATTTTTACGTATGTCCGAAATATTGACAAGGTGCTTGAAGGCAAATGCGGGAATTGTGAGCACAGGGAGGTATGTATCGGCTGCCGCGGATATGCATATAGTATAGGAGTAAAAGATGGAGTTGACCCTCTCGAAGCCCTCAGGAAAGAGTGCCAGCAGTGCTTCAAATAACAGGAAGGTAGGAAAGTGAACGGGAAGGTGGGAAGGTGAAGCCTGGACAGACTCAGGGGAAAGCAGAAAAAATAAAAACTACCAGCGAAGAAGAAATTGAAAATAAATTGTTTGAAAGTCTTAAGAAGCATGAACTGCCAGATTATCTTCTTTATACAGGCACGTACGGAGCCAAAAACTGGCTGAAGCTTAACGAGTCCGAAACCTTTCCTGTAGCCCGGCAGTTAAAAGTCCTTATGGAGAAAAATATTTCGTCAATTGTGAGATTTATCCCTACAGGTATGAGCCTTGCAAGTGTCGGAGTAGGAAGCGGGGAGAAGGAAAAAATACTACTCGAAGAGCTGATAAAGAAGAATCAGGCTGAAAATCCCTCCTCTGACAGTGTGTCAATTCGCTACTATCCGATAGATATAAGCGGCCAGTTTGTTGATATTGCCCTTGAAAAGGTAAGCGGACTACCTGTTGAAAAACAAGGAATAGTCGGTTTCATAGAGGAAATGCCGTTTCTTAAAAGATACTGGCGCCTTCCGGTTCTATTCTGCATTCTGGGAAATACCTTCTGCAATTATGACCCCGAGTTTATTCTTAAGCTGGTGTACGATAACCTGGAGCAGGGAGATTTATTCTTATTGGATGCCAATCTTCTCCCTACATGCCGTCCGGGCGAAGGGGCAAAATCGACACGGAAATCCGCCTTGGGCACCTATGCCTCAAGAGAAAATGCCCTGTTCAACATGTATCCCCTGATTCACTATGGGATGGATACCGAAGATTTTGATTTTGAGCTTTTGCTTGGGCAAGTGGATTCCAGAATAGGGGAAGTATATAGAACCCGAAAGAGTTTAAACATCCTGAAGGATGCCGAGATTAATATCGGTCAGGAGACCATAGGTCTCAAGGAAGGGGATATCATACGCATGGGGTTTACATATAAATACACTCATGAGCAGATTATTGCATTTCTGGATATTTGCAGATTTGACGTCTTGAATTCTTGCCTGAACGAAGACAGGTCAAACGCAATAATTCTTGCAAAAAAGCGCATCTGAGAGTTATATAAATACAGGTCATTAAAGGGGGGTTAATTTGGGTTGTCAAATAGACGGTTTAAACGAAGTCAACAAAGCCTGCTTAAACATTGATTACGGTTGTGATGAACTCGGGAGGCTCATGAGCGTACTTGTGCATACCCCCGGATGCGAACTCACCTTAGTCAACGAATCGAATTACAAATTCTGGCTCTACGATAAGGTTCCGGATATTTCCGAATATATTGAAGAGCATAGAAGTTACCAGGAACTTCTGGAATCAAATGGGGTTAAGATTTTCGAGCTTGGAGATTATGTGGATGAGAACCTCGACCTGATAAAGAGAATGCCAAATCTTACTTTTCTACATGACATTGCAGTCATCTCCACAAAAGGAGCGATTCTCTCTAAAATGCGTCCGCCAGCAAGGGAAAAAGAGGAGATTGTAGTAAAAGAAGCCCTGAATAATCTGGGAGTACCCATACTCAAAGAATTCAATGGAAGAGAGGGCTTTTTTGAAGGCTGCCTCTTACTCTCAAAAGAAACGATTTTTGTTGCGGATACGGAAAGACACAGTTATCCATTTATCCGGGAATTCATTTCGGATATCTTGAACGAGTTTGGCGAGGTTATTTACGCCCGCATTCCCAAAGCCAGGAGATACATGCATCCGGATACTGTTTTTAACAGGATAAGGGAAGATCTTGCCCTTGCTTATCTTCCTGCGTTTGAGGAAACTTGCCTGTTTACAGAAGATTCGATAGAAAGAATTGATTTTGAGAAGTTTATCAATGAAAAAGGTATGAAAATTATACCGGTTTCGGACTCCGAGCAGAGCAGGCTTGCCTGTTCCTTTGTTCCCCTCGAGAGTGGAACCATAGTTCATTACGATATTGCCCTCGATCAGGAAACAAGAGAAGAGCTGGCGACTGAAGGAGTTGAGATAATTCTATTCCATCCAAAAGCCATGAGTGCAGGAGGGGGAAGCCTGCGTTGCCATACCTTGAGGCTGTGCAGAAGAAAAAATTGAGTTTTAAGGTTGAAAACCGCAATAAAAAGAATTAATGCATGAAGAAAAGAGAAATAATGAATTAGAAAAGAGAATCAAGAATTATCGAAGTTGTATAGATTAACAGGGTTAAATGAAAGAACGGAAGTACCCTCATACCTGCCTTAGTACTTTTTTCTTTCCAGAGATAGATATTTAATAATACTAGTATCGTAACAGCTGCAAGAAAACCATAGTGAGCGATTACTCCAAGCTGCTTGAGAAACAAGACAGTTGTTAGGAAATGTAAGAGAGTAAAGCCTGTAATCCAGTACAATGTTCCCTTTAGGCCATAAAGGACGGGGATTGACTTCATACCCCTGGCAAGATCGTTTTTAAAGTCTATAAAGTCGTTTAATCCAAGGTGTATCATTGTCCAGGGATAGAAGAAAGCAATATAGAGAAAAACGGTCATATCTGGCTGCCCATAGCAGAGATAACCTGCAGCCGGAAAGAGGGTGAAATCAGTCCTGCCCAGGAGCTGTGCAATAGGGTACTTTTGATCCCTTTTTTTTACCTGGTAAAAAGCCTCAATACAATAAGAGTACAGCATAATTACAAAAACATAGAGAGAATTTGGATACGGAAGGGTGAAGATCAGAACTGAAGTAATTGCTGAGAGCACAATAAACAGCGAAAAGGCACTTTTTGAAGAGATCTTTCCTGAAGGAATGGGTCTCTCTTTAAATGGTCTCCAGTATTTTGTCAGAGTATTCTCAACATCGAGTCTGTCTCGATTTCTGTCCACATAGTCATTGAGCACGAATCCGGCTTCAAATCCAAAAAGTCCTATCAAGGCTGCTTTAATAATAAGTGGCCAGGAGAAAGCTCCGTAATTTGCAAAAGCAAGGATGAGCCCGGAGCAGAAAGTGATAGGCCAGATAGGAAGAAAATGGGCACGAGTGAGGTCGATATAAGCTTTCAGGGTTTCTTTCATGTTTTTGGCCTCAATAACAATCGTGATGTAAAAGTTAGTAATTCTATAAAAATATGAGCATCACGAATCTCATCTTTCCAGAAATCGATTGAGTATATTACCGTGGATTATTGTGAAAATAATCTGAAAATGTTGTGATTAACTAAAATGCTACAAAATCTTGCTTAAAAACGATTTTGTTCTCTCATTTTGAGCATTATAGAAAATTTCCTGGGGCGTTCCTCTTTCGACTATGATGCCATCATCCATAAAGAGCACTCGGCTCCTGACTTCCCTGGCAAAGCCCATTTCATGAGTTACGACAATCATTGTCATGCCCTCTTTAGCAGGTCTTTCATAACTTTTAAAACTTCTCCTACCATTTCGGGGTCAAGGGCAGATATCGGCTCGTCAAAAAGCATGACCTTGGGACGCATAGCAAGTGCTCTTGCAATTGCAACTCTTTGCTGCTGGCCTCCCGATAGAGAATTCGGATAGACGTCAGCTTTGTCTTCAAGGGCTATATTCTTAAGGGCAGTCATATGGGGAAAAAGATTGAATCGCTGGAAGACCATTCCTACTTCTTCGCGGATTTTATTGATATCCACATTAGGGTCCGTAATTTTTTTCCCCGTCAATGCAGATATCTCCTGAGCTAGGCATTTCAAGGAGGTTTAAACAGCGAAGAAAGGTGCTCTTTCCGGATCCTGAAGGGCCAATTACACAGACTACTTCTCTTTCTTCAATTTTCTCGGTTATCCCTTTCAGAACCTTCAACTTTCCGAAGCTCTTGTGAATATTATTCACTTCTATCACTTACACCAAACCTCCTTTCAATATAGTATAGTACTCGGGAAATTCCAAGTGTTAATGCAAGATATACTAAAGCTACAGAGATATATGTGGGATAAGCTGCTAATGTCTTTGAAACATAAAGCTTTCCATTCTTGTAAAGTTCATGTACACTGATAATTACAAGCAGATAGGAGTCCTTTAAAAGTACAATAAATTCGTTTCCGAGAGGAGGAATTATGAGCCTAATTGCCTGAGGCATGATAACTTCTTTCATGGACTGCTTTTTTATCATACCAAGGTAACGAGCTGCTTCCATCTGTCCTCTGTCAACAGATTTAATGCCTGCACGTACAATTCAAGAAAAATAGAAGCTTGTAGTCTTTAAAAAAGACTACCAAATACTTACTTATTTTTTACTAACTCAATTTTTCCGGTTTTTCTACATTCAACTTTGCAGTTAAGTTGTGTTTGCTTCAACAGGAACAGCGGATGAGTTTGAGTCAGTTGAGTTTTCTTCTTCAATTAAGATATCAGTAGTGTTAGCGTCAGTTGCATTTTGGCTTACTGCAATATCGGAAGCATTAACTTCAGTTACATTTTCGTCACTTGAAACATCAGTTACATTAACGTCAGTTGTATTATCAGCTGCAACTTCAGGTGTGGCCGTTGGAGTGATGTTGTTTTCGCCTGCTGGAGGCTTCTGTTCTGTATCTTTGCTGGAACAGCCGGCAACAAAGACAACAGTGGAAATAACAAGGAGCATTGCTAATATTTTTAACATTTTTTTCATTATTAATACCTCTAAGTTCTCTTCCTTTTTTATACCTATCCCATATAAAATTCGAGATCTTATATGTGACGTTATGCTTGACTAACCAATTACATTAAAGCTTTTCGATTCCGTGAAAAATAAATGCCAGGATTAGCCTTTATTTTT